>NZ_JBSSGJ010000005.1:0-249018 GCF_054063535.1 Sinomonas sp. RB5 | reverse complement strand
ATGATGCCGCAGCCGAGCAGGCCCACGGCGGCGGGGTCGACGTCCTCGTCGATCCTGGTGCACTGCCCGGCCGCGACGAGGGTCTTCTCGGCGAAGGAGCCGATGCCCAGGGCGGGGGAGAGGGGGGTGCCGTCGGCCAGGGTCATCTTCTGGGTCGCGTTGTGGGTGGCGAAGCAGTACTGCGGCTGGCCCTTGGCGCAGGCCCGGCACTGCCCGCACACGGCCCGCCAGTTCAGGATGACCCGGTCCCCGGGCTTCAGGTCGGTCACGTCCGGGCCGACCGCGCTCACCACGGCGGTGGACTCGTGCCCGAGCAGGTACGGGTAGTCCTCCCCGATGCCGCCCTGCTTGTAGTGCAGGTCCGTGTGGCACACCCCGCACGTGAGCACGTCCACGAGCGCCTCCCCCGGTCCCGGGTCCGGGACCAGGATCGTCTCCACCGTCGCCGGAGCACCCTTCGAACGCACCACGACGCCCTTCACCTCATGCATCGTGGACTCCTGAGCTGCGCTGGCCATGAAAAAACCTCCCCTGACTCGTCCTACGGTGTGGGGCCATCGTAGGAGGGGCCGGGGGAGGCTGGGCAAACCGGGTCCGAGGCGCAGACCGCCGGACGCCCGCACGCGTCAGAGGCCGAGCTTGGCCTTCACCTGCGCCGCCGAGGGGTTGGTCGCAGCGCTGCCGTCCGGGAACATCACGGTCGGGACGGTCCGGTTGCCGCCGTTGAGCTGCTCGACGAGCTCGGCGGTGCCCTCGACCTCCTCGATGTTCACCTCGGTGTAGCCGATGCCCTGGGCGTCCAGCTGCTTCTTGAGCCGGTTGCAGTAGCCGCACCAGGTCGTCGAGAACATGGTGATGGTGCCGGCGGCCGGGGTGAAGGTGTCCATGGGTGTACTCCTAGGGGTTGGGGATCCGAGCATAGGGAACGCGGGGCGGACGCGGGATATTCCCCGTCCGCGGGCGTCATCGGGCCGCTTCGATGAGTTCCGGACCGTTGTTGCGGACGCTGTTGACCAGGCTCCCGACGATCCGGGGAACCAGGTGGGGCTCGGGCATGGAGTCGATGAGCGCCTTCACGTCCGCCTCGGCCGTGGTCTCCGGGTCGAGCCAGTCCGACCACATCTCGCGCGGGACGATGACCGGGGTGCGGTCGTGGATGTAGCCCAGCGCGTCGGTCGCCGGACCGGTCAGGATGGTGCACGTGCGCAGCCACCGCCCGGGATGGTCGGGCGGCACGGTGGGGTCCGGCCAGTTCTCGAACAGTGCGGCGAAGGCGAGCAGCCCGTCGTCGTCCGCGTGGAGGTAGGTGGGGACCTTCTCGATGCTGCCCGGCTTCGCCGCGCTCTCCCTCTTCTCCCACTCGTAGTAACCGTCCGCGGGGACGAGCGCGCGCTTGGCCGCGGCCGCCTTGCGGAAGGAGGGCTTCTCCGTGACCGTCTCGCGCCGCGCATTGATGAGCCGGGCGGCGCCCTTGGTGTCCTTCGCCCACGGGGGCACGAGTCCCCACCGCGCGGTGACGAGCTTGCGGGAGAGCTCCCCGGTGTCCTTCTCGCGCCGGTCCAGCACGAGGGGCACCGGGTCCGTCGGGGCGATGTTGTAGGAGGGCTCGAGCTCGTCGATGTAGGTCTCGTCGACGTCGAACTCCGCCACCAGGTCGCCCACGGGACGGGCCATGACGTATCTGCCGCACATGGGCCCATTATCGCCAACGGCGCCGGGCGGCCACGAGGCCCCGTCGCCGCCCGGGATGGAGGGTGCGATCCGATAGGCTTGACGCTGGCTGGCTGTGGTCCCCGTATGCCACAAGCTATGAAGCCGGAACATGACGAGGAGAGACCCGTGCCAGAGGCCCAGCAGATGACGATCACCGTTGACGGCGAACCGCGAACCGTGACGGCGGGCACCACGGGAACCGAGCTCTTCGACGGGCACCGCGAGATCGTCGTGATGCGCGTCGACGGCGTCCTCAAGGACCTCGACGAGCCCGTCCCCGACGGCGCCGTGGTCGAGGGCGTCGACATCGCCAGCGAGGACGGGCTCAACGTCCTGCGGCACTCGACGGCGCACGTGATGGCCCAGGCCGTGCAGCAGCTCCGCCCGGGCGCCAAGCTCGGCATCGGCCCGTACATCAAGGACGGCTTCTACTTCGACTTCGACGTCGCCGAGCCCTTCACCCCCGAGGACCTGCGCACCCTCGAGAAGATGATGCTCAAGATCGTCAACCAGAACCAGGTCTTCCGCCGCCGCGTCGTCACCGAGGTCGAGGCCGGCGCCGCCATGGCCGACGAGCCGTACAAGCTCGTCCTCCTCGGGGTCAAGGACCAGGACTCGAAGGCGCACGACGCCGCGGCCAAGGAGGGCGCGAACGTCGAGGTCGGCGCGGGCGAGATCACGATCTACGACAACATCGACCGCAAGAGCGGCGAGGTCATCTGGTGCGACCTGTGCCGTGGTCCGCACCTGCCCAACACCAAGCTCATCTCCAACGCCTTCGCGCTGACCCGCTCAGCGGCCGCCTACTGGCTCGGGAGCGAGAAGAACGTCCAGCTCCAGCGCATCTACGGCACGGCGTGGCCCACCAAGGAGGCCCTCAAGGCCTACCAGGACCGCATCGCGGAGGCCGAGCGGCGCGACCACCGCAAGCTCGGCGCCGAGCTGGACCTGTTCTCCTTCCCCGACGAGCTCGGCTCCGGCCTGCCCGTGTTCCACCCGAAGGGCGGGATCATCAAGCGGGAGATGGAGGACTACGTCCGCCGCCGGCACATCGAGGAGGGCTTCCAGTACGTCGGGACCCCCCACATCTCCAAGGACGGCCTGTTCCACACCTCGGGCCACCTGCCGTACTACGCGGACACCATGTTCCCGCCGCTGCACGTCGACGAGGAGCGCGACGAGGACGGCAACATCACCAAGCCGGGCCAGGACTACCGCCTCAAGGCCATGAACTGCCCCATGCACAACCTCATCTACCGCTCGCGCGGCCGGTCCTACCGCGAGCTTCCGATGCGGCTGTTCGAGTTCGGCCACGTCTACCGGTACGAGAAGTCCGGCGTGGTCCACGGCCTCACCCGCGTGCGCGGCTTCGCCCAGGACGACTCGCACTCCTACGTGACCAAGGAGCAGGCCCCGGCCGAGGTCAAGCACCTGCTGACCTTCATCCTCTCGCTCCTGCGCGACTTCGGCCTCGACGACTTCTACCTCGAGCTCTCCACGCGTGACCCAGAGTCGGACAAGTTCATCGGCACCGACGAGCAGTGGGAAGAGGCCACAGCCGTCCTCGAGCGCGTAGCCCTCGAGACCGGGCTCGAGCTCGTGCCGGATCCGGGCGGGGCCGCGTACTACGGCCCGAAGATCTCGGTCCAGGCCCGCGATGCGATCGGCCGGACGTGGCAGATGTCCACCGTCCAGTACGACTTCAACCAGCCCGCGCGCTTCGGGCTCGAGTACCAGGCCGCCGACGGCACCCGCCAGGAGCCGGTCATGATCCACGCCGCGAAGTTCGGCTCGATCGAGCGCTTCCTGGGCGTCCTCACCGAGCACTACGCCGGCGCCTTCCCGGCGTGGCTCGCCCCCGTCCAGGTGGTCGCCATCCCGGTCGCGGAGGCGTTCAACGACTACCTGTACGACGTCGTGGACCGCCTGAAGAAGGAGGGGATCCGCGCGGAGGTGGACGCGTCGAGCGACCGCTTCCCGAAGAAGATCCGCACCGCGAGCAAGGAGAAGGTGCCCTTCGTGCTCATCGCGGGCGGCGACGACGCCGAGGCCGGGGCCGTCTCGTTCCGCTTCCGGGATGGCAGCCAGGACAACGGCGTGCCCGTCGAGACGGCCGTGCGGCGGATCGTCGAGGCCGTCCGCTCGAGGGCCCTCTGACGTGGCGGGGTCCGGGGGAGCCCAGGGCCAGCAGGCGGAGTCGGCCGTCGGCGAGGCCGCGTCCGACGCCGCCGTGACGGACCCGTTCGAACTGCCCGGGACGCCGGACGCGTTCGGGCGCCTGTGGACCCCGCACCGCATGGCCTACGTCAAGGGCGGGCAGAACCAGTACAAGGACAAGGACTGCCCGTTCTGTTCGGCGCCGGGCCGCAGCGACGAGGAGTCCCTGATCGTGCACCGCGGGCGGACCTGCTACGCGATCCTCAACCTCTTCCCCTACAACCCGGGCCACCTCCTGGTCTGCCCGTACCGGCACGTGGCCGACTACACCGACATCACCGCGGAGGAGACAGCGGAGATGGCGCAGATCACGCAGACGGCGATGCGCGTGATCCGGGCGGTGTCCCGCCCGCACGGCTTCAACCTGGGCATCAACCAGGGGGACGCGGGCGGGGCCGGGATCGCCGCCCACCTCCACCAGCACGTGGTCCCACGCTGGGGAGGGGACGCGAACTTCCTGCCGATCATCGCCCAGACCAAGCAGATCACCCAGACCCTCGACGAGACACGCCGGCTGCTCGCGGAGGCCTGGCAGGGCGAGGGGACGGCCGCGGGTGCTCAATAGGCACGCGCGCGACGCCTTCGGCCGCGTCTTCACCCCGCTCGCGCGGCTGCTGCTGCGCCTGCACGTCTCCCCGGACGCCGTCACGCTCGCCGGAACGCTCGGCGTCACGCTCGGCGCGGTCATCCTCTTCCCGCTGGGCCAGCTGTTCTGGGGCGTCGTGGTCATCACCGCCTTCGTCTTCTCCGACGTCATCGACGGCCTCATGGCGCGCCTGTCGCAGCGGGCGGGCACCTGGGGAGGGTTCCTCGACTCGACCCTGGACCGGGTCCAGGACGCGGCGGTCTTCGGCGGACTCGCCTGCTGGTTCTTCGGCGGCGGCCAGAGCTTTGCGACCGGGGCCCTCGCTGTGGCCTGCCTCGCTCTGGGCAACATCGTCTCCTACGCCCGTGCGAAGGCCGAGTCGCTCGGCTACGCCGCGAACGTCGGCATCGCCGAGCGCGCCGAGCGGCTCGTCTCGACCCTCGTCGTGGCGGGCCTGACGGGCCTCGGCCTGCCCGTGCCGTTCCTGACCTGGACCCTGGCGCTCCTCGCGGCGGCCAGCGCCGTCACAGTGGTCCAGCGGGTGCTCGCGGTGCACCGGCAGGCGGCGCGCCGGGGCTAGACTGAGGTGTCCCCACAGACGTTTTCCAAGCTTTCCGCGCGACAAGAAAGACGAGCACGTGTCTACTGAAGCAAACGCCTCGGCTCCCACGACCGGCAGCAACCGTGTCAAGCGTGGCATGGCCGAGATGCTCAAGGGCGGCGTCATCATGGACGTCGTCAACGTCGAGCAGGCGAAGATCGCCGAGGATGCCGGCGCCGTGGCCGTCATGGCGCTCGAGCGCGTCCCTGCTGACATCCGTGCCCAGGGCGGCGTGTCCCGCATGTCGGACCCGGACATGATCGACTCGATCATCGAGGCCGTCTCCATCCCGGTCATGGCCAAGGCCCGCATCGGTCACTTCGTCGAGGCGCAGGTCCTGCAGTCCCTCGGCGTGGACTACATCGACGAGTCCGAGGTCCTGACCCCGGCCGACTACGAGAACCACATCGACAAGTGGAAGTTCACCGTCCCGTTCGTGTGCGGTGCGACCAACCTCGGCGAGGCACTGCGCCGCATCAACGAGGGCGCGGCCATGATCCGCTCCAAGGGCGAGGCCGGCACCGGCGACGTCTCCAACGCGACCACGCACATGCGCAAGATCCGCGCCGAGATCAAGCGCCTCACCTCCCTGCCCGAGGACGAGCTCTACGTCGCGGCCAAGGAGCTGCAGGCCCCGTTCGAGCTCGTCAAGGAGATCGCCGAGACCGGCAAGCTCCCCGTGGTGCTGTTCACCGCCGGCGGCATCGCCACCCCGGCCGACGCGGCCATGATGATGCAGCTGGGCGCGGACGGCGTGTTCGTCGGCTCCGGCATCTTCAAGTCCGGCAACCCGGCCGAGCGCGCCGCCGCCGTCGTGAAGGCCACGACCTTCTTCGACGACCCCGACATGATCGCCAAGGTCTCCCGCGGCCTGGGCGAGGCCATGGTCGGCATCAACGTCGACGACATCCCGGCGCCCCACCGCCTCGCCGAGCGCGGCTGGTAAGCCTCAGCACGCGAGGTCACTTCGGGCCCACGCCGCCATGGTCTGGCGGCGTGGGCCCGTTCAGTTCACTCCGCCGTTCGCCCGGAGCGTCTGCCCGTTGATCCAGTGCCCGTCCGGGCCGGCCAGGAAGGCGACGGCCTTCGCGATGTCCTCGGGGGTCCCGAGGCGTTCCAGGGGCGCGGCCTTGGCGAAGAACTCGATCTGCTCGGGGCTCTTGCCGTCGAGGAACATCTCGGTGGCGGTCGTCCCGGGCGCGATGGCGTTCACGGTGATGTCGCGTCCGCGGAGCTCGGGGGCGAGGATGAAGGTCATCGCCTCGACGGCCGCCTTGCTGGCTGCGTAGCCGGTGTAGCCCGGCAGGACCCGGCCTATGACGGAGGAGGAGAGGTTCACGATCGCGCCAGCAGGCCGCACGCGCCGGGCGGCCTGCTGGTTGACGATACGGTCCCGAGCACGTTGATGCGCAGCATCCGGTCGAGGTCCTCGAGATTGAAATCGGCCAGTGGAGAGAGCCTCATGCGTGCGGCTGCGTGCACCACGACGTCGACGCCGCCGAAGGCCCGGTCCGCTGCCTCGAACAGTGCCGCGACCGCGAGCGGATCGGAGACGTCGGCCGCCACGGGGAGGGCATCGCCGGCGTCCTCCAGCTCGACGACGACGCGACGGCCTACCTCCTCAGCCTCGGTGAACCGCGGCCACGTCGCCGGAGGCGTGCGCCCCGCCGAGAATCGGTCCCTGCGGGCGTCGCCATGCTGGTGGCCACGCTTCCCCTGCCGGCCTTCGTCGAGGGCCGCTACTTCGACGTCCTCGCCGCCAACTCACTGGCCACCGCGCTCTCGCCCCGCCTGGCCGTCGGCCGCAACCGGCTCAGGGACGTCTTCCTCGACCCCGCGGAGAAGGACCCTTATCCGGACTGGGAGAGCGCGACCGAGCGACTGGTGGCCGGCTTCCGGCAGTCCGTCGGCACCGACACTCATGACCAGCGCTTCATCGGACTCGTCGGCGAACTCTCACTGGCCAGCCCTCACTTCCGGGCCCTGTGGGCGCGCCACGAGGTCCGCGAGCGCGAGGGCGCCGAGATGCGACTGGAGCATCCACAGCTCGGCGAACTGCGTCTCCACCGCGAGAAGCTCGCCGTCAGCGGCCCTTCGGGCCAGATGCTCGTCATCTACCACGCCAGCCCCGAAGGCCCCGCCGCCGAAAAGCTCCAGCTCCTCGACTCCCTCACCAAGCCGTCGCTGCCGACGCCGCGGGGCCTGAAGGCGACGCCTCCAGATTCGCATGCCTGAGGACCGTACCGCCTTGCGGTACCCGCATAGGAGCTCATCGCCGCGAGAGCAGCTCCGCCATGACGATGTGCTTACCCCGTCCTTGGGGCGACAGGCCGCCATGTCAGCAGCACCGCTGGACGTGGGTCGAGCCTAGACGGCGGGCTCCAGACCGCCGAGGATGCCCAGCACGGTCTTGCAGGGCCACGGCTCGTGGCAGGCTGCGCAGGGCATTCCCAGCAGCTCCCCGGCTGGAGCGTGGATCTCCAGCATGAGCTCGCAGGCCGGGAGCGGGTCCCGCGTGTGCGACATGCCGCGCCGCCGCGCCTCGTACAGCATCTCGAGCATGGTCTCGTGAAGCGGCTGGGCCGGCTCAGGGCGCGGCAGGGCGATGACATTCCCCGTGAGCAGCGATGGGGAGACCGGGGGCGTCCTTGGGGCCGGCGGCGGGTCGGCCTTCGCCGCGGGCGGCCGCGCGGGGACGAGCCTGCTGACGCCGGTGATCTGCAGCGCGAGCTCGCGGCGACTTCTGAGGTCCAATGGTGCCCCCGACCGGGTGGTGATGGGGTGGCGGAGGTGCCACCGGGAGCAACGTTACCTAAAGTTGCATCACCATTGCTGCTTTTCCGTGGTGGTGGTGCGGGAGCGTCAGTGCACGTCCCGCAGCAGGCCAGCCCCGGCGGGCTGCCGGAGACGAGGGGCATGCCCGATGCCCAGATCGGTGAGGCGCTCGCTCTGCCAGGGAGCGGCTCACCGGCGGTCTCTCATCGATGATCTCTCCCGTCACGTGATCGATCATCTCGATGGTGTCGGTTATGGCCCTTCCTTTCGGCCAGGCCACGCCATTCACACCGTCAATCAGACAGTCCCCGCCGCTGCTTTGGCCGTTCCGGTATTTCTGGCCGGTAGCACCTTCAGTCGAGACGTCGTGAAGCGTCCTGAAGCGGCTCAGGGTGTGGCTGTGGGGCCGTCGGCTGTGGGGGCGGTGGCCCTTTGGCGTTCCCGGAGGCCTTCGAGTAGTTCGTCTTGGACGTCGACAACCAGATGGGGGCCTATTCGGCTGGGGGCGAGTCTGCGGGCTCCGGGGACACGTCCTCCTGCAGCGTCTGTGGCCGCGGCGAGGGCGGCGAAGCGTTGGAGGGCGGCCTCGGGGTCGCCTCCTGCGTCAGTCGTGGCCGGATCTATCAGGAGGAGCAGGTGGGATATCCCCTGTGGGCGGCCGAGACTGTTCTGGTCGAAGAAGTCCGGCATGTCCTTGGAGAGGCTGGGGCCGACGAGGCCTGCGGTGAGGGCTTCCACGAGGAAGGCGAGTGCGAAGCCCTTGGCGCCTCCCAAGGGGGAGAGCATCCCGAGGAGTGCTTCTTCGGGGTCGGTGGTCGGCCGCCCTGCGGCATCGAGTGCCCACCCTTCGGGCAGGGATTCTTTGCGGTTGGCGTAGTCGGCGATCTTGCCGCGGGCCACTGTGCTCAGGGCGAGGTCGACGATCGCCGGCTGTGGGGTAAGTGGGAATCCCGCGGCGATCGGAGAGGTGGAGAGCAGGCGCTGGTTCCCTCCCCACGGGGGGAGCACTGCCGGGCCGCAGGAGAATGCAAGGCAGACGAGGCCTGCTTCGGCTGCGTCGGCCGCGTAGACGCCGAGGGCGCCGCAATGGCCCGAGTTGCCGATGGCGATGGCGGCGATGCCGAACTGCTTCGCGCGCGGCGTCCCGAGCTCTACGGCGCGGCTCATCTGCCAGTGGCCCAGGCTGGTCGCCCCGTCCAGGACCAGGAGCGCGCCGAGGTCCGTGACCGTGGTCAGCTCGGCGTCGGGATCGTAGCCTCCGGCGAGGGTGCGGTCGAGGTAGAGGGGGAGCCTGAGCAGGCCGTGCGAGCTCAGCCCCCATGCTTCTGCGAGTCCGAGCGCCCGGGCGACTGCTGCTGCCTTGGGCCTGTCGTAGCCGACGGCGAGCAGCAGGTCTGTGGCGAGTCCGACGGCGTCTGCGTACCTGATCTTCATGCCACGGTCTCCCGGACGGGGACTACGTGGCGTCCCACTGCGCAGGTCGCCTGTCCGCCGTCGAGCACGGTGCTGATCTGGTCGCAGAGGATCTCACCGATCCGCTGCTGTGCCTGCACACTGATCCCGGCCACGTGGGGGGTCAGGATCACGTTCGGCAGCGTTTCGAGGGCGCCTGTGATGGGCGGCTCCTTCGCCCGCACGTCGAGTCCGGCTCCCCCCAGCCGGCCGGTGGTGAGGGCTTCGAGCAGCGCGGACTCGTCGACGACTTCGCCTCGCCCCACGCTGATCAGGAGGGCGCCGCGGGGGAGGAGGGCGAGCCGGTGAGCGTCCAGGAGCCGGTCGGTCGCCGGGGTGTGGGGCAGGTGGACGCTGAGCACGTCGGCCCGGGAGAGGACATCGTCGAGGGGGGCGAGCTCGAGCCCGATCTCGAGGACCTCGGGGTGGTCGGGGCCGATGTAGGGGTCGTAGGCAACGACGTCCATCCCGAGTGACCGGGCCAGTCGTGCTGTCGCACGGGCGGTGGCTCCGGCTGAGAGCAGGCCCCAGGTGCGGCCCTTGAGCTCCTGGGTGGGGGTACGGTCCCAGCCTCCGGCTTTGGTGGAGGTGCTGGAGGGGATGAGGGACTTGGACAGTGCCAGGGCCATGGCGAGGGCGTGTTCTGCGACGCTGGATGCGTTCGCCCCGAGCGGGGCGACGACGACTACTCCTGCCCGGTCGGCGGCGTCCAGGTCGATGTTGTCCAGGCCCACCCCGGCCCGAGCCACGACCTTCAGGGACGGTGCGGCCTCCAGGAACGCCTGGTCGACCTGGGTGCGGTTCCGGACGATGACGGCTTCGGCGTGGGCGAGGAGTTCTCGGAGCCGCTCGGGAGAGCTCCACGCCTCCGCGTCGCGGCGGAGGCTCCGGGCTGCGGCGAGCTTGTCGTAGGCGGGGCCGGTGACGTCTTCGGTGACGACGACGGTGCTCATCGTTGCTCTTCGGCGTCGGGCTGGATGAGCTTGAGCATGGAGACCACGTCCTCGCGTCCGTAGCCGCGGGTCGAGGCGGAGATCAGCTGTGCGAGGGCGGCGGAGCCCACCGGGACGGGGATGCGCCAGGACAGGGCGGAGGCCACGGCGAGGCCGACGTCCTTGACGGCGAGGTCGACCCCGAACCGGGAGGTCCAGTCCTGCTCGAGCATCCATGGCAGCCGCAGGTCGGACTGGAAGGAGCGGGCCCCGGTGTCGGCCAGGGCCTCGGCGAAGGCATCCGGGGAGATTCCGGCCTTGAGCGCGACGGCGAGCCCCTCGGCGAGGATCGCGACGTTGGCCATGCCGATGAAGTTGGAGATGAGCTTGAAGGCGGTCGCGGCCTCGACGGTGCCGAAGTTGTAGGTCTTCTCGCCCATCCAGTCCAGCAGCGGTTCGATCGTGGCCACCGCGTCGGGGGCGCCTCCGACGAAGAGCGGGATCTGGCCGTTCTCGGCGTGGGCCGGCGTCTTCCCCAGGGGGCAGGCCACGAAGGGTCTCCGGAACTCGGTGCACAGGTCCAGGACAGTGCGGGCCGACTGTGGGTCGATCGTGGAGATGTCAACGATGACGGTGTCCTCGTCGGTCCTGGGCAGGATCTGGCGGATGGTGTCGAGGACCAGCGGGACGGTCGGCAGGCTGGTGAGGACGACGTCGGCGCCCGTCACCGCTGCCTCGAGCGAGTCGGAGCCGGTGGCGCCGGCCTCCACGCACTTCTCGACCGCTGCGGGGGACGGGTCGTAGACGGTGACGGCGAAGTCGGAGTTGGCCGCGATGCGGCGGGCGACGGCGCCGCCCATGTTTCCGGCGCCGATGCAGCTGATCTTCACAGCGTGGCCTCTTTCGTTGTTCCGGTGGTTTTCGTGTTTCCGGTGGCTGGGCGGGTCTTCTGCGGGGGCACCGTCTCGTAGTCCTCTGCGTCGACGTCGGCCCGGGTGGGTTCCCAGCGGATGCTGAGCAGGGCGATGAGGCCGATGAGGGGGGCGAGGGCGACGACCAGGAAGACGCGGGTTCCCAGCTGGTGCACCAGGACGGGGAAGAACAGCAGCGAGATGGTCGAGCCCACCCGCAGGACGGCCTGTCCGAAGCCGGCGCCGGTACCGCGCAGGGATGTGGGGTAGCTCAGGGTGGCCATGGTCATTCCTTGGGCGCCGGGTCCGGCGGAGTGGAAGTAGACGAAGACGCCGAGGAGCAGGCCGATGATGATCCCTGCTCCGAAGGATGTGGGGCGTCCGAGCAGGCCGAGTGCTACCAGCACGCCGAAGCAGACGAGGAACCCGATGAAGGTCAGCATCCAGGAGCCGAATCTGCGGATGAGGATGACCCCGGCGAAGCCGCCGGTGACCCCGAAGAGGAAGTTGAACAGCAGAGGCATCGTGATCGTCGCCAGGAGGTTCATGGACATGAAGGTGCCGATGATGAACGGCAGGAAGAAGCCGACGGCGTAGTACTGCATCGACTGGCAGGCCCCGACGATGCCGACCAGGATGGTCCGCCGCCGGTACCGGGGGCTCCAGAGGGCCTTGATGCCAGCCAGGGGCGACTTGGCGAGCTTCGGCGGGTACTGCAGCTCTGATTCGGGGGCGAGCTGGACGTCGGCGCGGTAGGACTTCTTCAGGATCTCGACCGCCCCTGCCAGATCACCCTGGTTCGCTGCCCAGGAGGCGGATTCCTCCATGTAGCGCCGCCGGACCAGAAGAACGATCAGCGCTGGCACGGCGCCGAAGCCCACGGCGCAGCGCCACAGGAGCTCGCTCTGGACGGACTGCGGGATCAGGAAGTAGAGCGGCAGGAGGACGGCGAAGCTCGTGCCGGTCGCGACGTACCACATGGGCTGCCACAGCGTGACCCGGCCGCCCTTGCCCTTGCGGGCGGTGTATTCGGCGACGAAGGCCAGCGCCACGGGGAAGTCGAGCCCGATTCCCAGGCCCATGGCGAACCTGAAGACGATCAGGGACACCGCGTTCCAGGCCAGGGCGCAGCCTATGGCGGCGCCGACGAAGAAGAGCATGTCGGCCATGAACATCTTGTAGCGGCCGATCCGGTCTACCAGGTAGCCGCCGGAGACGGCTCCCAGAAGGGCGCCGATCATGATCGAGGATGCGACGATGCCTTCGGTCCAGGCGTCGATGTGGAAGGTCGCGGTGATGTCCTTGAGCCCGAAGGCCACCGAGGTGAAGTCGTAGGCGTCGATGAAGATGCCGCCGAGGGCGATGATGACGATCGCCACCTCGTTGCCTCCGCGCACAGCGCCCGAGTTGACCGCGTCGACGACGTCGCGCGCGCTCCTGATGATCAATGCTTGTCCTGCCATGACTCTCCGCTCCTTTGCGGGTGAGGATGGTTGTGGGTCCCGCGCGGGGCACGGGGTGGGGGAGTCAGATCCCGATGGAGAGGTAGCGGGTCTCTTCGAATTCCTCGAGGCCCAGGCTCCCTCCCTCACGTCCCAGGCCCGACTGCTTGGTCCCGCCCATGGGGGCGAACGCCACAGTGGGCAGGGCGTTGTTGATGCCGGTGATCCCGACGTCGAGCTGCTCGCCGACGCGCCAGATCCTTGCCTGGTCGCGGGTGTAGAAGTAGCCGGCGAGGCCCATCTCGGTGGCGTTGGCCCGCTGCAGGACTTCCTCTTCGTCCTCGAATCGGAAGATCCCCGCCGCCGGGCCGAAGACTTCCTCTGTGGCCAGGCCGACACGGTCCGGGACGTCGACCAGGATCGAGGGCGCGCAGAACGCGCCCTCGGGCAGGCTGAAGTCGCGGGTGACCTTCTTCGCGCCGGCGTCGAGGGCCTCTTCGACCAGCCCGTTGACCGCCCGGACCCTCCGATGGTCGATGCATGCGGCCAGGTCGGGCACCGGCGAGGCCAGCCCGTCCCCGATGCTCATGGCGTCCACGGCGGCCGAGAACCTGGCGACGAAGTCGTCGTGGACGGAGGCGTGGACGAAGAACCGGTTGGCGCCGATGCAGGACTGGCCGGTGTTGCGGAACTTGGCCAGCATCGCGCCGGTCACCGCGGCGTCGAGGTCGGCGTCGTCGAACACGATGAACGCCGCGTTCCCCCCGAGCTCCAGGAGCGGCCGGACGACTCGGCTGCTTGCCTGGGACATGATCTTCCGCCCGACCGGGGTGGAGCCGGTGAACGACACGACCCGGACCGCGGGGTGGTCCAGGAACGCGCCGGTGATCTCTGCGGGCGCGCCGTGCACCAGGTTGACCGTCCCCGGCGGCATGCCCGCATCGGTGAGGCATCGGACAAGCTCTGTTGCCGCGAGCGGCGCCTGCTCGGAGACGCGGGCGACGACGGTGCAGCCGGCGGCCAGGGCGGGGGCCAGTTTGCGCGCCGGGATCGAGCAGGGGAAGTTCCAGGGCGTGAGGCTGGCGACCACTCCGGCGGGCCGGCGGAAGGTGAGGTGACGGCGCTCCTGTGCCTCCTGGGGGTGCACCGCGCCGTGCGGGCGTCGCACTTCCTCCGCGAACCAGCGGAAGTACTCGGCGGAGAAGCGGACCTCCCCGACCGCCTCGGGCAGCCGCTTCCCTGCCTCTCTGGCCAGCAGCAGGCCGATCTCCTCGGCCCTGGCCGAGATCAGCTCCGCGGCCCGGTGGAGCAGGTCGGCGCGGACCCTGGCGGGGGTGCCGCCCCACGCAGGCAGTGCGGCAGCGGCGGCGTCGGCCGCGGCCTGGGCATGCTCGAGGCCGCCATACCCGATCCGGCCGACGACGGAGCCGTCCACCGGGTTGAGCACGTCGACGTGCTCAGTGGTGTCCTGCCAGACGCCATCGATCAGATTGGTCAGTTCTTGCGACATGTCTTTCCGTTCCTGGGTGTTCTGCAGGGTGCGCCGGGGAAGGGCGGCCGCCCCTCCCCGGCGCGGGGATCAGGCGCTCGGGTACAGCCTGGTCATGACGAACTCCCGGTGGCCGAGCACCTCGTTGCACGTCAGACGCCCGTTCACGGTGCGGTCGATGACCTCCATCAGCTGGTCCCCGGCCGAGCTGAGGTCGTACTCGCGCCGCAGCAGTCCTGAGCAGTCCACGTCCATGTGCTCGCTCATGGTCTCGGCCGTGAGCGGGTTTGCCGTGATCTTGACCACCGGTTCGATCGGGTTGCCGATCACGTTGCCCTGCCCTGTGGGGAACAGGTGCACGACGGCCCCGGCAGCGGCCATGAGCGTGATGCACTCGGCGGCCGCAGACGAGGTGTCCATGAAGTACAGGCCGGGGCCGGCCCCCGGGGCCTCGGCCGAGTCGAGCACGCCGACGACGGGCTTGGTTCCGGTCTTGGCGATGTTGCCCATCGCCTTCTCCTCGATCGTGGACAGGCCGCCCCGGATGTTGCCCTGAGTCGGCTGGGAGCCGAGCAGGTTCGCCCCCGTGCGCTCGACGACGTCGATGTAATTGTCGTAGATGGCCTGGAACCGCTGGCGCACGGCGTCGTTCACGCACCGCTCCGCGATCAGATGCTCTCCGCCGGTCAGCTCGGTCGTCTCCCCGAAGAGCACGGTCCCGCCGGCATCGACCCATCGGTCGACGGCCTCGGCCGTCGTGGGGCACGACCCCAAGCCGCTGGTCGTGTCGGACTCGCCGCACTTGATCGACATCATGATCTCGCGGCGCTCGACCGGCTCACGGTACTTCTCAGAGTCCTCCTGCAGGAACGCCGCTGCCGCCCGGGAAGCCTTCTCGATCGTCTTGAGGTCCCCGTTGCGTTCGATGGAGAAGCCCTGGACCTTCTTCCCGGTCTTGGCGATCCCCTCCACGATGAGCTGGGTCCAGTTCGGCTCGATGCCGATCACGACCACGGAGGCCACGTTGGCGTTCGAGCCGGTTCCGATCAGTGTGCGGAAGGTCAGGTCCAGGTCCGGTCCGAACTGGAGGCGTCCATAGGCATGGGGCAGCGCCAGCGTGCCCGGGACCACCTTGGCCACCGCCTCCGCCGCTGCATTGGAGAGGTCATCCACGGGCAGGATGACTGTGTAGTTCCGGATGCCGACCGATCCGTCCTCGCGACGGTATCCGCTCAGGCCACGCTGTTCTGCCACCGGGCGCTCCTTACATTGTGGATGTGGACGTACGAGCCGCGGCTGATGTCCTCCGTGGCGATACCGATCCGTAGCCCGTACTCGATGACGTCGTCGCCGGCCTTGATGTCGGCCAGTGCAAGCTTGTGCCCCAGCGGGACGGGGTCGTGGAGCTCGACGGTCACCGAGGCCGGGCCGCGCAGGTACCCGCCCTCGACGAGGCCGGGCTCCAGGTCCCGCACTGCCACTGCCACGACGTCACCGTCGTAGTGCGCCAGGAAGCCGGGCTCCCCTGATGCGTCTGTCATGTGTCCTCCTTAGTGGAAAGAGGTCTTACCTCTTGCTCCGAAAGTCTGCCACGCTGTGACGAGGGGCACAACCCCATCTGGAAGATATTTCGGAGAAAACAGGTAAGGTGGTCTTACCTTCGAGACGGTGTGTGCTCGAGTGACAGGAGGGGAATGATGCAGGCTCAGGAGGCGTGGGCGCCGGTCCGGCAGGGCAGCGTGTCCGAGCTGGTCATGCGGCGGATCCTCGACGTCATCGCGAGCGAGCACCTGCATCCTGGCGACAGGCTCCCTCCCGAACGTGAACTCGCAGCGAAGCTGGGCGTCGGGCGGCCGTCGCTGCGGGAGGCGCTCGGTGCGCTGAAGGCCCAGGGGCGGGTGGACGTCCGGCACGGGAGCGGGGTCTTCGTCGCCGACCCGGAGCCCACCCGCAAGCTGCGCGCAGCCCTCTACGGCGAGGACATCGCCATCGAGGAGCTCTACGACATGCGGGAAGTGCTGGAGGTGCCGGCAGCGGCCTGGGCGGCCAGCTACCGCGACCCGGCAAAACTCGAGGCCGTCAGCGCTGCCCACGAGAGCCTCGCAGCCGCAAGCTCCGAGGCTGAGGTGGACTGGCGTCGCCTTCAGGAGCTCGATGCAGCCTTCCACCTGCGCATCGTCGAAGCCGCAGGCAACCGCTTCCTCGCCCAGACCCAGGGCGTGCTGCAGGAAATCCTCTCCCGGGGCATCGAGACCACCCTGCGGATGCCCGGGCGCCTTGAGAAGTCGCGGGTAGAGCATCGGCGCATCTTGGACGCGATACTCGCCGGAGACCCCGCCGCGGCCAAACGGGCCGTCCGGGCGCACATCCGCGGCGCGCGCAAGGCCGCGCTCCAGCGGCTCCACGAGGAGCCCACAGACGGCAACGAGTCCGGGCAGGCCAGCTAGGGGGGTGCGGTGAGCCCCAGGCCCCGATGCGCCGCCTGCTCAGGGAGCTCAAGGGCAGGACGTCCTGTCAGGACATCTCGTCGGAACGAAGGAACCATAAGGCGAACAGTGGCTTCGCCGCCTCGATCTCGCCAGGGCGCTCCGCTCGAAGATCTGCCATGTGCCGTCCGAGATCCGAGTGCGGCTGCCGCGTTGCGGACGCCCACTGTGGACACCGGCATCAACGTCGACGACATCTTCGAGCCCCACCACCGCGCCGGGCCCCGCCGCGGGGACTTTAGGCACTGGGCCGGCCCGGATCGCCGGGCGTGTCATGGTGAGGTGAGCGCCGAGACACCGACGGGCACCGTGTGGCCCACGATCCACAAGGATCCGTCCGCGCTCGCAGTCCCCCCGCACCTGGCGGACTACGCGCGCGAATGCTCGTCCTTCACCTGGCAGGGAGCCCGCCAGCACCTCGACGGGCTGCCTGGGGGCGCCCTCAACATCGCCCACGAGGCCGTCGACCGGCACGCCGTCGGGCCACGGGCCCAGCACGAGGCGCTGCGCTTCGTGCGCGCGGACGGTGCGGTCGAGTCGCTCACCTACGCGGTCCTCGCCGAGCGGACGGCCCGGTTCGCCGGCCTCCTCAGGGCCCTCGGCCTTAAGGAGGGCGCCCGCGTCTTCTCGCTCCTGGGCAGGCGCCCCGAGCTGTACACAGCCGTCCTGGGGACGCTCAAGGCAGGCGGCGTGTTCTGCCCCCTGTTCTCCGCGTTCGGACCCGACCCCGTCCGGCAGCGGCTGCGCCTCGGCGGCGCCCAGGTGCTCGTCACCACGCGGTCGCTGTACCGGAAGAAGGTCGCGGCCCTCCGGCCCGACTGCCCGGACCTGCGCCACGTGCTCCTCGTCGACGCGGACGGCGACCCCGAGCCGGACACGCTCGATCTGGCCGCGCTCCTGCAGACGGCCGAGCCCCTCGCCGAGACGGTGCCGACCCGGCCGGGGGACTACGCCCTCCTGCACTTCACGAGCGGGACCACCGGAACGCCCAAGGGCGCCCTGCACGTCCACGAGGCGGTGGTGGCCCACTGGGCCACGGGGCGCTATGCGCTCGATCTCCACCAGGGGGACGTCTACTGGTGCACCGCGGACCCGGGCTGGGTCACCGGCACGTCATACGGGATCATTGCCCCCCTCGTCCACGGGGTCACCGCGGTCGTCGACGAGGAGGAGCTCGACGTCGACCGCTGGTACCGCATCCTCGCCGCGGAACGGGTGGGCGTCTGGTACACCGCCCCGACTGCGCTGCGGATGCTGATGAAGGCCGGCGCCGAGCGCGCCTCGGGCCACGACCTTTCGGCGCTGCGCTTCGTCGCCAGCGTCGGCGAGCCGCTCAACCCCGAGGTCGTGCTGTGGGGGCAGGAGGCGCTGGGGCTGCCCGTGCACGACAACTGGTGGCAGACCGAGACCGGCGGCATCATGATCTCCAACTACGCCGCCATGGACATCCGCCCGGGATCGATGGGCAGGCCGCTGCCCGGGGTCGAGGCGACCGTGCTGCAGCGGGACCGGGACGGGCGCCCGGTGCTCGAGCACGGCGAGGCGCTGCCCGTGGAGCACCCCGGGGAAGTGGGCGAGCTCGCGCTGCGGCCCGGCTGGCCCTCGATGTTCCGCGGCTACCTCAACGAGGACGAGCGCTACCGCAAGTGCTTCGTCGGCGGCTGGTACCTCACCGGCGACCTCGCGACCCGGGACGCCGACGGGTACTACTGGTTCGTGGGCCGCGGCGACGACGTGATCAAGTCCTCCGGCCACCTCATCGGCCCCTTCGAGGTCGAGAGCGCCCTCATGGAACACCCCGCCGTGGCGGAAGCCGGGGTCATCGGCGTGCCAGACCCCGTGGCGGGGGAACTGGTCAAGGCCTTCCTGGAGCTGCGCCCGGGGTACGAGGGCGACGAGGCCCTCCGCCTCGACATCCTCGGCTTCGCGCGCCGCCGCCTGGGCGCCGCGGTGGCCCCCCGCGAGATCGACTTCGTGGCGGCCCTGCCGCACACCCGCAGCGGCAAGGTGCTCCGCCGCCTCCTGCGCGCCCGCGAGCTGGGCCTGCCGGAAGGCGATGTCTCCACCCTCGAGGCCCGGCCATGACGGCGCCCGCGGACGCCGCGGCGGCCGACCCCGGCAGCCCCCGCGCGCTCCTGAGGGCGATGCTGCGGGTGCGGCGCCTCGAGGAGGCGTGCGTGCGGCTCTACACCGAGCAGAAGATCCGCGGGTTCCTCCACGTGTCCATCGGCGAGGAGGCCGTCGTCGCGGGCGTCACGAGTGCCCTCGAGCCGGGGGACGCGATCGTGGCCACCTACCGGGAGCACGGGCACGCCCTCTTGGCCGGCATCCCGGCGAGGAAGCTCATGGCCGAGATGTACGGCCGTGCCGAGGGTGCAGCCACGGCCGCGGCGGGTCCATGCACCTGTTCGACGCCGACGCGCGCTTCTTCGGCGGCAACGCGATCGTGGCCGGGGGCCTGCCCCTCGCCGTCGGGCTGGCCCTCGCCGATGCGATGCAGGGCCGCGACCGCGTGACGGTGTGCTTCTTCGGCGAGGGCGCGATGGCCGAGGGGGAGTTCCACGAGAGCATCAACCTCGCGGCCCTGTGGCGCCTGCCCGTGCTCTTCTGCTGCGAGAACAACCTCTACGCCATGGGGACCGCCCTCGCCCGCTCCGAGTCGCAGACCGACCTCGCGCTCAAGGCCTCCTCCTACGGCGTCCCCTCGTGGGAAGTCGACGGGATGGATGTCCTCGCCGTGGCCGACGCCGCGAGGAAGGCCGTCGACTCGGTCCGGGCCGGGGGCGGCCCGTACTTCCTCGAGCTGCGCACCTACCGCTTCCGCGCCCACTCGATGTTCGATCCCGAGCGCTACCGCGAGCGGGCCGAGGTCGCCGCCTGGATGGAGCGCGACCCGATCCCGCTCCTGCGCTCGTCCCTGACCTCCGCCGGCGACCTGGACGACGCCGGGTGGGCCGCGCTCGAGCGCGAAGCCGAGGACGAGGTCCAGGACGCCATCGCGTTCGCCGAGGCGGGCACCCTCGAGCCCATCGAGACCCTGGAGCGCTTTGTGTACAGCGAGGGGCGCGCACCGTGAAGACGACCTACCGGGAGGCCATGCGCGCAGCCCTCCGCGAGGCTCTGCAGCGCGACGACCGGGTGTTCCTCATGGGCGAGGACGTGGGCGCCTACGGCGGCTGCTACGCGGTGAGCCTGGGCCTGCTCGAGGAGTTCGGGCCCGAGCGCGTCCGCGACACCCCCCTGTCGGAGTCCGGCTTCGTCGGCGCAGGCATCGGGGCGGCCCTGAACGGCATGCGGCCCATCGTCGAGATCATGACCGTGAACTTCAGCCTCCTGGCCCTGGACCAGATCGTCAACAGCGCCGCGTCCCTGCTGCACATGTCCGGGGGCCAGTTCAACGTCCCCCTCGTGATCCGCATGACCACGGGCGCGGGGCGGCAGCTCGGCGCCCAGCACTCCCACAGCCTGGAGGGCTGGTACGCCCACATCCCGGGCCTGCGCCTGCTCGCCCCCGCGACCCTCGAGGACGCCCGCGGGATGCTCTGGACGGCCCTGGCGGATCCGGACCCGGTCCTCATCTTCGAGCACGGCTCGCTGTACGCGGCCGAGGGCGAGCTGGCCGACGACGCCGGCCCCGTCGGGATCGATCGCGCCGAGATCCGGCGGCCGGGCACCGACGTCACGCTCATCACGTACGGGGGCACCCTCCCGCTCACGCTCGACGCCGCCGCGCAGCTCGCCGAGCGGGGCGTGGCCGCGGAGGTCATCGACCTGCGCACGCTGCGCCCGCTCGACGAGGAGACGATCCTCGCCAGCGTTTCACGCACCCACCGGGCGGTCATCGTCGACGAGGCGTGGCGCAGCGGCAGCCTCTCGGCCGAGATCGCCGCCAGGATCGCGGAGAAGGCCTTCTACGAGCTCGACGCCCCCGTGGCCCGCGTCTGCGGGGCGGAGGTGCCCATGCCCTACCCCAAGCACCTCGAGGAGGCCGCCCTGCCCTCCGCCCCCCGGGTGGTCGCCGCGGCGCTCGAGGCGGTGGCCACCCGTGCATGAGCTGCGCATGCCCTCGCTCGGGGCGGACATGGAGCACGGCAAGGTGGTCGAATGGCTCGTGCATCCGGGCGACACGATCCACCAAGGAGACCTCGTCGCGGTCGTCGACACGGACAAGACCCTCATGGACGTCGAGTCCTTCGAGGACGGCGTGGTGAGCGGCTACCTCGTGGACCTCGCCGAGACCGTCCCGGTCGGGACGCCCATCCTGAGCCTCGCGGAACCGGGGGAAGAGGCGGGCCCCCGGGACGAGGGGCGACCCGCGGACGAGGGCGGCCCCGCTCCCACCGCACCGTCCGTCGCTGCCGTACGGTCCGTCCCCGCTGCGCCGTCCGTCCCCGCCGCGCCGCCGGCGGAGGCAGAGGCGGCCGGCGCGCCGCCTGCGGTCCCGCGGCCGACGCCGGCCGGCCGGCGCGTGCGGTCCTCGCCCCTCGCGCGCCGGCTCGCGGCCCAGCTCGGCATCGACCTCGCCACCGTGGCCGGCACGGGCCAGCAGGGAAGCATCTCCGAGGCCGACGTCCGCAGGGCCGCGGCCGCCGCCCCTGGCCTCCCCGCTCCCGGCGCGCCCCTCGCCGGCCCCCCGGAGCACGCCGCTCCGCCACCCACGCCACCGCAGGAGCCGGCCGCCGCCCCCGCCGCGGAGGCCCCCGCTGCGGTGGCCCCCGCAGAGGGGCGCACGGCCAGCCTGCGCGCGTCCCTCGGTGCCCTCATGGCCAAGTCCAAGGCCACGATCCCGCACTACTACCTGAGCACGACCCTCGACGTCGCCCGGATGGGTGCCGTCCTGCAGGAGCGCAACCTGGCCCGGCCCGTCTCCGACCGCCTCGTCCCCGCGGCCTTCCTGCTCAAGGCCGCGGCCGTCGCGGCCAAGGAGGTCCCGGGCATGAACGGGTACTGGACCGACCACGGCTTCGACCCGAGCGACCGCGTGCACCTCGGCGTCGCCGTCGCCCTGCGCGGGGGCGGCCTCGTGGCCCCGGCGCTGCTCGACGCCGATACCCTCAGCGTGGACGAGCTCATGCAGAAGCTGCGCGACCTCGTGGCCCGCGCGCGGGCGGGACGCCTCGCACGGACGGAGATGGCCAGCGCCACGATCACGGCCACGAGCCTCGGCGACCTCGGGGTCGACGCCGTGTTCGGCGTGATCGTGCCCCCGCAGGTGGCCATGGTGGGGCTCGGGAGGGTGGCCGAGCGGCCCTGGGCGGAGAACGGCATGCTCGGCGTCCGGATGGCCGCCACGGCAACCCTCTCCGCCGACCACCGGGTGAGCGACGGCCTCGGCGGCAGCCGCTACCTCACCCGGCTCCAGGAGCTCCTGCTCACCCCGGAGGACCTATGACACCCGTGGACCCCCGCGCGGCCGTCGCCGCGGCGCTGCGCCAGATCGCACCCGAGATCGACCCGCAGACGCTGGACGACTCGGACCGGCTCCGACAGGACCTCGACCTCGATTCCCTCGACTTCCTGCGGCTCATCGAGCAGCTGGCAGCGGCGACCGGGATCGACATCCCCGAACGCGACTATCCGGCGGTGGCCACCGTCGGCGGCCTCGTCGCCTACCTGGCCGCGCACCAGCAGCCCAGGCCCTGACGGCCCTGACGGGACGCCGGGGAGCGGCCTGCGGCTCCGGCCGTGCCCGGCTCAGGGAGTGCCCGCCCTCGCCTGCGGCTCGGATTCGCCCACGAGGTGCTCGGCGAACCAGTCCCGCGCGAGCCGCGCGACGGCGTCGAGCGCCCCCGTTTCCTCGAACAGGTGCGTCGCCCCGGGAACGATCTCGAGGCGGTGGCGGCAGGTGAGCTGCGCCGCGGCCTCCCGGTTGAGTTCGAGAACCTGGCGGTCCGCGCCGCCGACGATCAGCAGGGTCGGCGCGCGCACCGCCGAGAGCCGGGGACCTGCGAGGTCCGGGCGTCCGCCGCGCGAGACCACCGCACCGATGTCCGCCCCGGGCTCGGCGGCGGCCCAGAGCGCGGCCGCGGCGCCCGTGCTCGCTCCGAAGTAGCCGACGGGGCGCGGGGGCCCCGCGCTCACCGCGCGCAGCCAGTCGGTCACGGCCGTCAGGCGGGCGGCGAGGAGCTCGACGTTGAACACGGCGTGCCGCAGCAGCTCCTCCTCCGGGGAGAGGAGGTCCATGAGGAGCGTTCCGAAGCCCGCATCCCGCAGCACCCTGGCCACGGCGCGGTTCCGCGGGCTGTGCCGGCTGCTGCCGCTGCCGTGCGCGAAGACGACGATGGCTCCGGTGGCGGGCAGGTGCAGCGAGCCCCGGACAGTCGTGTCGTCCACCGGGATGGCGACGTCCTCGTCGATCGAGGCGGGGGAGTCCACCGGCCCGCGATGCACCGCACGGCGGCCCGCGGCGTCGAGGAGCTGCAGCACGTCGTCGTCCGTCGTCGCCGAGAAGTCGCGGTAGAAGCGTCCGACCGCCCGGAAGGGGGACGGGGTGGTCAGGCAGATCACCTCGTCCGCCTCCGCGATCTCGCCCACGGTGTCCGCCGGGCCCACCGGAACGGCGAGGACCACCCGGGCTGCGCCAAGGGCGTGTGCCACCCGGCACGCGGCGCGCGCCGTCGAGCCCGTGGCGATCCCGTCGTCCACCACGATCGCCGTCTTCCCCCGCAGGTCCTCCTGCGGCCGCACCGCGCGGATGCGCGTGGTGCGCTCCCGCAGCACCTCGCGCTCGCGGGCCTCGACCAGGGCGAGCTCGCGTTCGGTGACACCCGACACGGCGATGACGTGCTCGTCCAGCACGCGCACGCCCCCCTCGCCGATGGCGCCCATCGCCAGCTCGGGCTGGAAGGGCACGCCGAGCTTGCGCACGATGATCACGTCGAGCGGCACATCGAGGGCCACCGCCACCTCGAAGGCGACCGGGACCCCGCCGCGGGGGAGTCCGAGGACCACCGCGTCCTGGTGGCGGTACCGGGTGAGGGCCCTGGCGAGCTCCCGGCCGGCCTGGGACCTGTCCTTGAAGACGTGCATGGCGACCTCCTCGCGTTCCTCCACTGTCCTCCCGCCGCGCGTGCGGCGGCAGGGCACAACGTCCATAGAGCGCAGCGCGCGGGCGCGGTGCCCCGAGGACCGCGCCCGCGGAAGAAGGCCTGCCCGGCTCAGTCGAGGCCGCGGCGCGCCAGGAGCGGCGCAACGTCCGCGTCCCGGCCACGGAACGCCCGGAATGAGGCCAGCGGGTCCCGGGAGTTCCCGCGGGAGAGGAGCTCGCGGCGGAAGGTCTCTCCGTTGGCGCGGGTGAGCCCGCCGTTCTCCTTGAACCACTCGACGGTGTCCGCGTCGAGGACCTCGCTCCAGATGTAGGACCAGTAGCCGGCGGCGTACCAGCCGCCGGCGAAGATGTGCTGGAAGTAGCCGGTGCGGTAGCGCGGCGGCACGAGGGGCACGGACACCCCGGCATCGGCGAGCGCCTTCGCCTCGAATGCGAGGGCGTCCTGGGGCTCCTCGCCCCGGCGGAGCCGGTGCCAGGCCAGGTCGAGCAGGGAGGCGCCGAGGTACTCGGTCGTGGCGAAGCCCTCGCCCCACAGCCGGGCGGCGTCGAGCCGGGCGAGGGTCTCCGCGGGGAGCGGCTCGCCCGTGGCGTGGTGGCGCGCGTAGTTCGCCACGACGTCGGGATCGAAGATCCACATCTCGTTGACCTGGGACGGGTACTCGACGAAGTCCCGGGGCACATTGGTCCCGGAGAAGCGCGGGTACTGCACGTCGGAGAGCATGCCGTGGAGGGCGTGGCCGAACTCATGGAAGACCGTCCGGAGCTCGTCCAGCGTCAGGAGCGCGGGCTCGCCGGCCGGGGGCTTGGGGACGTTGAGGTTGTTGATGACCACGGGGGCGTGGCCCAGCAGCCGCGACTGCTCCACGAGCGAGTTCATCCACGCCCCGCCCCGCTTCGTGGGCCGGGCGAAGTAGTCGCCGAGGAAGAGCCCGAGGCCCGAGCCGTCGGCGTCGAGCACCTCCCAGACGCGCACGTCCTCGTGGTAGCCCGAGAGGTCGGGCCGCTCCCGGAACGTGAGGCCGAAGAGCCTCCCGGCGGCGTAGAAGACGCCGTCCTCGAGCACCCTGTCCAGCTCGAAGTAGGGCCGCAGCGCCTGCTCGTCCACGGAGTACCGCTCCCGGCGGACCTTGGCGGAGTAGAAGGCCCAGTCCCACGGCTCGAGCTCGTGGCCCGCGGCCTCGGCGAGTGCCTCCGCCTCGCCCGCGGCATTGCGCACGGCCGCCGGAGCCAGCCGTCCCAGCATGTCCTCCACAGCCGAGATCGACGGCGCGGTCTGGTCGTCGACGGCCAGCTCGGCGAAGTCGGCGAAGCCGAGCAGCTCGGCCTTCTCGGCGCGCAGCCGGGCCATCGCGGTGACGAGGTCGAGGACGTCGGTCCCCCCGCCGGAGCTGCCGCGGGAGACCGAAGCCTCGAAGATGCGGCGGCGCAGGCCGCGGTCCTCGAGCACGGCAAGGTGGGGCTGGGCCGTGGGCTGGATGAACGTGAGCAGCCAGCCGGACTTGTGCCCGGCGGCGCGGGCCGCCTCGGCGGCGGAGGCCCTGTCGTCCTCCGGCATGCCCGCGAGCTCGGCGGGGTCGGTGACGAGGACCGCGGCCTCGTTGATGCCCTTCGCGACCCGCTGGCCGTACTCCGTCCCGAGGCGGGTGAGCTCGGCGTTGACCTCGCGCAGGCGCTCCTGGCCGGCCTCGTCGAGGGCGATCCCGGCGCGCCGGAAGGCG
Source organism: Sinomonas sp. RB5 (assembly GCF_054063535.1). Taxonomy (NCBI): domain Bacteria; kingdom Bacillati; phylum Actinomycetota; class Actinomycetes; order Micrococcales; family Micrococcaceae; genus Sinomonas; species Sinomonas sp. RB5. Next base: position 223,648 of record NZ_JBSSGJ010000005.1, on the reverse strand, counting down.
GCGAGCCATTCGGAGACCAGGCGCTCGGACTCCGGGTCGAGGCCCTCCACGGGGATGGCGGCGAAGCGCTCGTAGAGCGTGTGGTTGAGGTAGACGGCGTCCTCGTGGGCCGAGAGCTCGGGCATGAGCTCGCTCTCGAGGGCCCGGATGCCGTCGGTGCCGTGCGAGGACACGAGCGTCATGAACGCCGAGACGGCACGGTTCAGCAGGGCGCCCGAGCGCTCCATCGCCACCGCGGTGTTCTCGAAGTCCGGCGCGGCGCTGCTGCCGGCGATCGCGTCAATCTCGGCGAGGTGCTCGGCCAGGCCGGCCCGGACGGCCTCCGCGTAGTCGGCATCGTTGAGGTCGGCGAAGGGCGGGAGCCCGTAGGGCAGCGTGCTGGGGGCGAGGAGCGGGTTCGTCATGAAGTGAGGCTTTCATGTGCCGCGGCACGCGGACAAGGGGGCCGCGCCGGTGCGCCGCCGGCCCCCAGAACGGGCGACGGCGGCCGCGCGAGGTGCGCGGCCGCCGTCGTACCCGGTATCCGCCGGCCGGGCGTGTCAGCCCTGCGTGAACACGAGCGACATCGGGGTGGCCTGGGCCCCCTGGCCCTGGGGGTTGTCCTTGAACATGCCGGCGATCGTCTCGGTCGGCAGGTCCGTGTCGTGGCCCATGACGACGACGCCGAGGTCGTTGGCGTCCATGATGGCGGTGCCGCCGAACAGCTCCGCGGCGCCCGCCGGCAGCGCCGCGCGGACGGCCGCGCTGAGGGCGCGGGCCACGCCCTCGGGGTCCTTCGGCGCGAGCTTGACCGAGTTGCTCGCGGCGCCGAGGCTGTACGGCGTGGCGCCGTCGATCGCGTTGATGTTGTTCCCGACCACGTCGTAGAAGACGCCGCTCTTGCCCTGCAGCTTGCCCACCACGGAGGCCGCGGCGGCCTTGGCGATGAGCGGCAGGCCCACCTCGTTGATCGCGATCTGCATCGACCAGGGGCTCCCGAGCCCGATCCCCGCGGGGGTGCGGGTGACGAACTTCGACAGGACGCGGGCGGCGGGGGAGACCTCGATCTCCCAGACCGGGAAGGACCGGCCCTGCGTGATCGCGACGATCTTCTCGCTCACCAGCAGGTACCACGCCTTGCCGTCGACGGCGGCGCGCGCCTCCTCGGGGGCGCCGGGCAGCCCGTCGAAGAACCGCTCCACGTAGGACGTGACGGCCGGAGCGAGCTCGGTGTCCTTCGCGAAGACGTCCGTCTGCAGGGGGTAGCGGCGGTACACCCCCGAGCCCGAGGCGATGTCGAGCTCCTTGCCGGGGTTGGCCTCGTAGTCGCTCTTGTCCGCCTTGACGTCGGCGGGCGCCTCGTCCTTGTCGATGAACTCGCGCAGCCACAGCTCGACGTTCAGCAGGCGCCAGAAGATCATCGTGTCGGCGTCGTTCTTGCCGTTGAGGTACTCCTCGAAGGCGGTGAGGACCTGCTCGCGGTCCCAGTACGGGCGCGAGTAGAACGAGTTGGACATGAAGACCTTGTAGATGCGCTCCTTCATGAGCGTGAACCACTCGGCCTCGGGCGTGGTGAAGCCGATCTTGTTGCGCCGGTTGCTGATCATCTCGGGCAGGAGGCCGCGCGTGGCGTCGCGGAGCACGCGCTTGTTCCAGCCCTCCTTGATGATCGCCTCGTCGGAGAGGCTGAACAGGTACTTGACCACTTCCTTGTCGAGGAACGGCACGCGGCCCTCGAGGGAGAAGCGCATCGTGTTCTTGTCCTCGTAGCGCAGCAGCGAGGGCAGGGACTTGGCGAACAGGTCGTCGATGAGCCGGGCCTTGAGGTTCGCCCGGATGTTGCCGAAGGACTCGCCCGAGAACTTGCCGGTCCACGACTTCTTCAGCAGGGTGCCCATCGAGACGGTCTTCTTGCCGCTCGCCATGCCCTTGAGCCGGAAGCGGCCGAGCCGGTAGAAGATGTCCAGGCTCGAGCCCGACTCCTTGGCCAGCGTCGCGTAGTCGCCGGCAGCCTTGAGCTGGCGGAGGTAGGCGAAGTAGTAGGGGATGTAGCCCGCCATCATCTCGTCGGCGCCCTGGCCGTCCAGGAGCACCGTGACGTGCTTGGAGGCCTCCTTCATGACGCAGTACTGCGCGTAGGGGCCCGAGGAGATGATGGGCTCCTCCATGGTCCGCACGAAGTCGGCCAGGTCCGCGTCGAAGCCCTCCGGGGTGGGCTTGATCTTGTGCGCCTCGATGGTGCCGCTGCACGCGGCGATGGCGGCGTCGGCGTACGCCTCCTCGTCGTTGATCGCGTTGGGGAAGACCGCGCTGAATGTGTTCTGCTTCGCGCCGACGGCCTCGAGGCCCTCCGCCTTCTCCTGCATGAGCCGGTTGATGGTGACGACGACGGCGGACGAGTCCAGCCCGCCCGAGAGCGCGCTGCCCACGGGGACCTCGGAGTTCAGGCGGATCCGGATGGCCTCGGTGAAGCGGCGCCGGTACTCGTCGATGACCTCGGGCGTGTAGGGCGTGTTGACCTCGGCCAGCTCGGCGAGCTCTTCCCGCAGGCGCGTGAAGGAGGAGATGCGGAAGCGGCTCGTGGCGAGGTCCACCGTCATCATCTCGCCCGGGAGCAGCTTGCGGACGCCGTCGAAGAAGGTCTCCTCGGTGTCGTCGTGGATGCGGTACTGGAGGTACCGGTACAGGATCCGCTCGTTGGGCCGGGCCTCGACGAGCCCCGTGGCGAGGATCGGCTTGATCTCCGAGGCGAACAGCAGCTGGGGATCCTGCTCGGTGCCGGCATTGGCCCAGTAGAGCGGCTTGATGCCGAAGTGGTCACGGGCCAGGACCAGCTGGCCCCGGTGCCGGTCGAAGATGGCCAGGCCGAACATGCCGTTGAACCGGTCGAACGCCTCGGCGCCCCACTCCTCGTACGCCTGCAGCACCACTTCGGTGTCGGAGGCGGTGCGGAAGCTGCGGCCGGCCGCTTCGAGCTCGGCCCGCAGTTCCCGGTAGTTGTAGACCTCCCCGTTGTAGACGAGGACCGTCTGGCCGTCGGCACTGATCATCGGCTCCTGGCCGTGGGCGACGTCGACGATCGCGAGCCGCCGGTGCGCGAGCCCCACGCTGCCGTCGGTGAAGTAGCCCTCGCCGTCGGGCCCCCGGTGCACGATGCAGGTGTTCATCGCCTCCAGCAGCGATTCATCGAGCCCAGCGCCGAAATAGCCGGCGATTCCGCACATAGTGCTGTCCTCATCTGTTGTCCTGCGGGTCTGCGCTCCATGCTACCGGCGGGGCCCCGGGGAACCGCCGCGGAGGGTCCCGACTAGACTGTCACGGTGACATCGAACGCCCCGACCCCGCCGCAGCCAGCACCGGATCCCCGCCCAGCCCAGGACCAGGGCGCGCCCGTGGTCGGTGTGCTCGCCCTGCAGGGCGATGTGCGCGAGCATCTCGCGGCCCTGGAGCAGGCCGGCGCGCGGGCGGTCAAGGTGCGCCGTCCCGAGGAACTCGACGAGGTCGACGGCCTCGTGGTCCCCGGCGGGGAGTCGACCACCATTGACAAGCTGGCCCGTGCCTTCGGCATCGCCGAGCCGCTGCGGGCCAAGATCCGCGCAGGCTTCCCCGTGTACGGCTCGTGCGCCGGGATGATCCTGCTCGCCGACGAGATCGCGGACCCCACTCCTGATCTTGCAGGCAGGCCGCAGGAGTCGTTCGGCGGCCTCGACATCACGGTGCGGCGCAATGCGTTCGGCCGCCAGCGGGAGTCGTTCGAGACGGATCTGGACTTCAAGGAAGTGGACCAGAGCCGCGGGCCCGTCCACGCCGTGTTCATCCGCGGGCCGTGGGTCGAGCGCGTCGGCCCCGACGTCGAGGTCCTCGCCGAGGTCGATCCAGCGCACGCGTCGCACACGGCGACCCTCGGGGGCAGGTCTAGAATTGTCGCAGTGCGTTCTGGACGGCTGCTCGCCACATCGTTCCACCCCGAGGTGACGGGCGAGACACGGATCCATGAACTTTTCATCCGCATGATCAGAGGAGAAGCGTAGGCATGTCCGGCCACTCCAAATGGGCGACCACCAAGCACAAGAAGGCCGTCGTCGACGCCAAGCGTGCCAAGGCGTTCGCCAAGTACATCAAGACCATCGAGGTCGCCGCGCGCATGGGCGGCCCCGACCTCTCCGGCAACCCCGCGCTCGACCTCGCCGTCAGCAAGGCGAAGAAGAACTCGGTCCCCAACGACAACATCGACCGCGCCATCAAGCGCGGCGCCGGCCTGACCGGCGAGGCGATCGAGTACACCGAGATCATGTACGAGGCCCGCGGGCCGCAGGGCTCGGCGCTCCTCATCGAGTGCCTCACCGAGAACCGCAACCGCGCCGCGGCGGATGTGCGCCTGGCGGTCACCCGCAACGGCGGCTCCATGGCCGACCAGGGCTCGGTCAACTACCTGTTCGCCCGCAAGGGCGTCGTGGTCCTGCCAAAGAACGGCCTCTCCGAGGACGACCTGCTCATGGCGGTGCTCGACGCCGGTGCCGAGGAGGTCAAGGACGGCGGCGAGAACTGGATCGTCTACTCCGAACCCGCCGACCTCCAGGCCATCCGCGACGCCCTGACCGCGGCCGGCATCGAGTACGACACCGACGAGGCCGAGTTCGTGCCCTCGATGGAGGTCGACCTCGACGCCGACGGCGCGCGCAAGTTCGTGCGCCTCGTCGATGCCCTCGAAGACCTCGACGACGTGCAGAACGTGTACACGAACGCGGGCATGAGCGACGACGTCATGGCGGAGCTCGAGAACGACTGAGGCGTGAGTACCCCCGAGGCGCCCGGCGCGCGGACTGCGAGGCCGGGCGCCGGCCTGCGGGTGCTGGGTGTCGACCCGGGCCTGACCCGCTGCGGCATCGGCGTCGTGGACGTCGCCGCCGACCGCCGGGCGACCCTCGTCGCCGTCGGGGTGGTGGGGACGAAGGCCGACGAGCCTCTGGACGCGCGCCTGCTGGCCATCGCCCAGGCGATCGACGAATGGCTCGACCGCCACGAGCCGGAGGTCGTCGCCGTGGAGCGCGTCTTCTCCCAGCTGAACGTGAGCACCGTCATGGGCGTCGCCCAGGCCTCGGGCGTGGTGATCGCCGCGGCGGCGCGCCGCGGCATCCCGGTCGCGCTGCACACTCCCAGCGAGGTCAAGGCCGCCGTGACCGGCAGCGGCCGCGCGGACAAGGACGCCGTCACGCGCATGGTCACCAAGATCCTCCGGCTCGAGACGGCCCCGCGCCCGGCGGACGCCGCCGACGCCCTCGCGCTGGCCCTCGCCCACGCGTGGCGCGGCAGCGCTCCCGGCTCGCCCTCCGCTGCGGGACGCACGACGGCGATGCAGGCCACGGCGCTCACGGCCGCGCAGAGGCTGTGGCAGGAAGCCGAGGCGAAGGCGCGCCGCGGCCGATGAGCCGCGCACGCGCCGGGTGGCGGAAGGGCGAGCCGAGGCGAAGGCGCGCCGCGCCCCTTGAGGCGGGTCCACGCCGTCGCCCGCTAGAGTTCTCGTAGATATGTTCGGATCCAACGGCCACGGCAACGGGCAAGGCAAGGGGTATCGGTGATCAGCTTCCTCCGCGGTCCGGTCGCCCACGTGGGGCTGTCCTCGGGCGTGCTCGACGTCAACGGCGCGGGCATGGCGTTCTGGGCGACGCCCCAGACCCTCGCCGGGCTCAGGCTCGGCGAGGAGGCAACGGTCCACACCTCGCTCGTGGTGCGCGAGGACTCCCTGACGCTGTTCGGGTTCGCCGACGCCGAGGAGCGGGAGGTCTTCGAGGTGCTTCTGGGCGTCTCCGGGGTGGGCCCGCGGCTCGCGCTGGCCGTCCTGGCCGTCCACACCCCGGAGGCGGTCCGCGTCGCGGCGCACTCCGAGGACGCGAAGGCCTTCACCAAGGTGCCGGGGATCGGTCCGAAGGTGGGCGCCCGGCTCGTCCTCGAACTCAAGGGCAAGCTCGTGCCCCTCGGGACCGCTCAGGAGCCCGCGGTCGCCGCCGCGGGGGCCGAGGCGCCGTGGAAGGCCCAGGTCATCGAGGCGATGGCCTCCCTCGGGTGGAGCGAGAAGGACGCCGCCGCGAGCATCGAGAAGGCGATGGCCGACGCTCCCGAGGTCGCCGCCTCGGGAAGCGTCCCCGAGATCCTGCGGGCCACGCTGCGCTGGCTCGGCCAGGGCGCACGGGCGCTGAAGGCCGGCGCCCGTGGCTGAGCCGTCGCTGGTCGCCAGCCAGGAGGAGCCCGAGGAACGGGCCCTCGAGGCGGCGCTGCGGCCCAAGTTCCTCGACGAGTTCGTGGGCCAGGGGCGGGTCCGCCGCCAGCTCTCGCTGGTGCTCGAGGCGAGCCGGATGCGCGGCCGCACCGCGGACCACGTGCTGCTGTCCGGACCGCCGGGCCTCGGCAAGACCACGCTCGCCATGATCATCGCCGGCGAGATGAATGCTCCCCTGCGGATCTCCTCCGGCCCGGCGATCCAGCACGCCGGCGACCTCGCCGCGATCCTGTCCTCGCTCTCCGAGGGCGAGGTGCTCTTCCTGGACGAGATCCACCGCATGTCGCGTCCCGCCGAGGAGATGCTCTACATGGCGATGGAGGACTTCCGGGTCGACATCGTGGTGGGCAAGGGCGCGGGCGCGACGGCGATCCCGCTCGACCTGCCCCCCTTCACCCTCGTCGGGGCGACCACCCGGGCGGGACTCCTCCCCGGGCCGCTGCGGGACCGCTTCGGGTTCACCGGCCACCTCGAGTTCTACACCGTGGAGGAGCTCGAGCTCGTGCTGCGCCGTTCTGCGGGCCTTCTGGACCTGAAGGTGACCTCCGCCGGGTTCACCGAGGTGGCCGGGCGGTCGCGGGGCACCCCGCGCATCGCGAACCGGCTCCTGCGCCGGGTGCGGGACTGGGCACTCGTCCACGGCATCGAGCAGATCGACGCGCGCGCGGCGGGCGCGGCGCTGGACATGTACGAGGTCGACGCGCGGGGGCTTGACCGGCTCGACAGGGGGGTCCTGTCCGCACTCGTGACGAAGTTCGGGGGCGGCCCCGTGGGGCTGTCCACCCTCGCGATCGCGGTGGGGGAGGAACCGGAGACCGTCGAGACGGTCGCCGAGCCCTACCTGGTCCGCGAGGGCCTCATGGGCCGGACGCCCCGCGGGCGGATCGCCACGCCGCTGGCCTACGAGCACCTCGGCCTCCCGGTCCCGGCCAGCGCCCCGTTCGCCGAGAGCGCAACGCTGTTCGGTCCGGGCTCGGACGAGGCCGATGGATCGTTGGACTGATCGGGGCCGCCCTGCAGCGTGCCCTTAGACTGGGATCACACCCTCGCGTGGCCGAGGGCCCCTATGCCGCGCCCGGGACCCGCCCGAACGCTACCCGAGCCCCACACAGATTGGACCTTGTATGGACCTGATGACCATCCTCCTGCTGGCGGTCTTCGCCTTCTTCATCTTCACCATGTTCCGGCGGAACAAGAAGACGCAGCAGCAGCAGGCTGAGATGCAGTCCAAGTTCTCGCCCGGCGTGGAGGTGATGACGAGCTTCGGCCTCTACGGCCGGATCGTCTCGGTGAACGACGCCGAGAACAAGGTGGTCCTCGAACTGAGCCCCGGCAACGAGGCGACCGTCCACCGCCAGGCCGTGACCAAGGTCATCGAGCCCGCCGCCCCCGCGGCCGGCGAGCCCGCTGCCCCGCTGGCGGGCGAGGCCGCCCCCGAGGCCGGCGCGGCGCCGTCGTCCGGGATCACGCTCGGCAAGTCCGAGGAGGCGGCCCCCCGTCCTGAGGACCGGCTCGACGAGACGCCGGAGGAGACCCTGCGCCGCCTCAACGACGAAGGCAACACCAGCAAGTAGCCGAACGCGCCGCCCGGCCACCGCCGGGCGGCTCCGCGCCCACTGGGCGCCGTCCCCCATCGAAGGACCACCATGGCACGATCCCGCACGCGGCCGGGACTGAAGACCCTCATCTCACTCGGCGTCATCCTGCTCGCCCTCGTCGGCATCCTCGGCGGCGGAAAGCTGGCGGGCCAGGCATCCTGGGCGCCGAAGCTCGCCCTCGATCTCCAGGGCGGCACGGAGATGATCCTCGCCCCGAAGGTCTCGGGCGGGTCTCAGATCAACCAGGACCAGCTCAACCAGGCGGTCGAGATCATCCGGCAGCGCGTCGACGGCTCCGGTGTGTCCGAGGCCGAGATCAGCACCCAGTCGGGGCGCAACGTGGTGGTGAGCCTCCCGGGCACACCGTCCGCGGAGACGCGCCAGCTGATCCAGGCCTCCGCCGACATGAACTTCCGGCCCGTGCTCACGACCGGCGATCCCGCGGCGGTCCCGGCCGACCAGCAGCTCACGGCCGACAAGCTCCCGAAGCCGACGGCGGCGCCCAAGAACGCCAGCGACACCAACTGGATCACGGCCGACGTCTACAAGCAGTACGAGGCGCTCGACTGCACGAAGCCGCAGCCGGAGAGCACCCAGCGGTCCGACCCCAGCAAGCCCCTCGTGACCTGCGAGGCCGCGAACGGGACCCAGCCCGCGGTGAAGTACATCCTCGGCCCGGTCGAGGTCGTCGGCACGGACATCGCCGGATCCTCCTTCCAGCTGCAGCAGGGCCGCCAGGGTGCCGTCACCAACGAGTGGGCCGTGAACATCCAGTTCAACGACGCGGGCACGCAGAAGTTCAAGGCCGTGACGGAACGCCTCAACGGCTACTACGTGGCCAATCAGAACGACCCCAAGGCCCAGTTCGCGATCGTGCTGGACGACAAGGTCCTCTCGGCGCCCCGGACGCAGGCCGTCATCACTGACGGGCGGCCGCAGATCACCGGCAACTTCACCCAGCAGAGCGCCCAGGCGCTCTCGGACCAGCTGCGCTACGGCGCGCTGCCCATCAGCTTCGACATCCAGAGCGAGGACCAGATCTCGGCGACGCTGGGCACCCAGCAGCTCGAGATGGGCCTCCTCGCCGGTGCGATCGGCCTGCTCCTCGTGGTGGTGTACTCGCTCTTCCAGTACCGCGCGCTCGGGTTCGTCACCATCGCCTCGCTCGTGGTCGCCGGCGCGCTGACCTACCTCGCGATCGCCATCCTCGGCTGGACCGAGAACTACCGCCTGTCCCTGGCGGGCGTCGCGGGCCTCATCGTCGCGATCGGCCAGACGGCCGACTCGTTCATCGTCTACTTCGAGCGCATCCGCGACGAGCTCCGCGAGGGCCGGGGCCTGGTCTCCGCCGTCGAGAACGGGTGGAAGCGCGCCAAGCGGACCGTGCTTGCCTCCAAGGCCGTGAACCTCCTCGCCGCCGTGGTGCTCTACTTCGTCGCGGTCGGCAACGTCCGCGGCTTCGCGTTCACCCTCGGACTCACCGCGATCGCCGACCTCATCGTCGTCTTCATGTTCACCCACCCGATGCTGCAGGTGCTCGCACGCACGCGCTTCTTCGGCGAGGGCCACCGCTTCTCCGGCCTCGACCCGGAACGGCTCGGCGCCGTGCCCCTCTATCGGGGCGCCGGCCGGCTCCGCGAGGCCTCCGAGGCCGCCAGGGCCAACCTCAAGCCCAAGAACGCCGCCGCCGCGCGCGAAGCCGGCCGGCGCATGACCATCGCCGAGCGCCGCGCCGCCGAGGCCCAGAAGCAGTCCGAGATGACCGCTGCCTCCGGGCGGAGCGGCCGCGCGTCCAAGGGCGCGGGGGAGGAGAACTGATGTCCAACTTCTTCGCACGCTTCGGCAACGAGCTCTACACGGGCAAGCGCTCCTACCCCTTCGTGGAGCGCAAGAAGATCTGGCTCGGGGCGGCCGCGGTGCTCGTCCTCGTCTCGATCCTCATCCCGGTATTCACCGGCGGGTTCAACCTCGGCATCGAGTTCCGGGGCGGCAGCGAGTTCCGGGTCTCGGACACGGCCTCCACTGACGTCCACCGCGGCGAGCAGGCCGTGGACTCCGTGGCTCCTGGCAATCAGCCCCGGGTGAGCAACATCGCGCCCGGCACGATGCGGGTCCAGACGGAACGGCTCAGCGATACCCAGACCCTCGAGGTGAAGGGCAAGCTCGCGACCGCCTATGGCGTCGCCGCCGACCATGTGACGTCATCCTTCGTCGGGCCGACGTGGGGAGCGGACGTGTCCAAGCAGGCCCTGCTGGGCTTCGTCATCTTCGTGGCCCTCGCGGCCGTGCTCATGGCGCTGTACTTCCGCACCTGGAAGATGTCGCTGTCCGCGCTCACCGGCATGTTCGTCACGATGATCATCACCGCCGGGGTGTACGCGGCCAGCGGGTTCGAGGTGACCCCGTCGGCCATCATCGGCTTCCTGACCATCCTCAGCTATTCGCTCTATGACACCGTGGTGGTCTTCGACAAGATCCGCGAGAACACGGCGGACATCACGGCGTCGACGCGCAGGACCTTCGCCGAGGAGGTCAACCTCGCCGTGAACCAGACCCTCGTGCGCTCCATCAACACCATGATGGTCGCCGTGCTGCCCGTCGCCGCGATCCTCTTCATCGGTGCCGGCCTGCTCGGCGCAGGGACGCTGCGGGACCTCTCGCTCGCGCTGTTCGTCGGCATCCTGATCGGCACCGCCGCGACGATCTTCATCGCCGCGCCGATGTACGCGTGGCTGCGCGAACGGGAGCCCGGCCTCCGCAAGCAGGCGGAGCGCGTCGAGGCGCGTCGGTCCTCGGCGAACGCGGCCGTCTGAGCGGCCGCGCGGGGCATACACTGAGGGAATCCCGTCAACGAATGGAGGTCCCCTCGGTGGTGGAGCGTCCGACGTCCCAGGCCCCGGCAGGGGCGCCCGGTGCCGCGGGGAGCGGCGCCGGGGGCCCGTCGTCGCCCGCGCGCACGGCGTCCCCCGCACCGCAGGCCGCCCCGGCACCTGCCGGCGCGGGCGGGAACAGCCTGCTCGAGCGCCCTACGCTCGGCCGCCGGGACTGGTCCTTCGCGAGGCTGGCACGGCTGACCGGCCGCGGGCCGAGCGCCCACTCGCCGATCCTCGAGCCGCTGCTGCGCACCGTGCGCGCCAACAACCCGCGGGAGGACTTCGACCTCATCCAGCGGGCCTACGAGGTCGCGGAGCGCAGCCACCAGGGGCAGAAGCGCAAGAGCGGCGACCCCTACATCACCCATCCCGTCGCGGTGGCCACCATCCTGGCCGAGCTCGGGATGACCGGGACGACGCTTGCCGCGGCGCTCCTGCACGACACCGTCGAGGACACCTCCTACACGCTCGAGCAGCTGAAGAAGGACTTCGGGCCCGAGGTCGCGATGCTCGTGGACGGCGTCACGAAGCTCGACAAGGTCCAGTTCGGCGAGGCGGCCCAGTCGGAGACCGTGCGCAAGATGGTCGTGGCGATGGCCAAGGACATCCGCGTGCTCGTGATCAAGCTCGCGGACCGGCTGCACAATGCGCGCACCTGGCGCTTCGTCTCACCAGAATCCTCGGCCCGCAAGGCCCGCGAGACGCTCGAGATCTTCGCGCCCCTCGCGCACCGGCTCGGCATGAACACCATCAAGTGGGAGCTCGAGGACCTCTCCTTCGCGGCGCTCTACCCCAAGGTGTACGAGGAGATCGTGCGCATGGTGGGGGCGCGCACCCCGGAACGGGAGAAGCAGCTCTCGGTGATCCGCGCCCAGATCGCTGACGACCTGCGCGCGGCGAAGATCAAGGCCGAGATCACCGGCCGCCCCAAGCACTACTACTCGATCTACCAGAAGATGATCGTCCGCCAGAAGGAATTCGACGACATCAACGACCTCATGGGCGTCCGCGTCCTGGTCGACACGGTGCGCGACTGCTACGCAGTGCTGGGCACCCTGCATGCGCGGTGGAACCCGCTTCCGGGCCGGTTCAAGGACTACATCGCGATGCCCAAGTTCAACATGTACCAGTCGCTGCACACGACCGTGATCGGGCCGAGCGGGAAGCCGGTCGAGATCCAGATCCGCACGCACGACATGCACCGGCGGGCCGAGTACGGCGTCGCGGCCCACTGGAAGTACAAGGACCAGCCGCGCACGCAGAGCCACACGCCCAGCGGCAAGGCCTCCGAGATGGGCTGGCTCCGCTCGCTCGTGGACTGGCAGCAGGAGACCTCGGACCCGGGGGAGTTCCTCGACTCGCTCCGGTTCGAGATCAACGCGAAGGAAGTCTTCGTGTTCACGCCCAAGGGCGAGGTCATGGCGCTGCCCGCCGGATCCACCCCGGTGGACTTCGCCTACGCGGTGCACACCGAGGTGGGCCACCGGACCATCGGGGCCCGGGTCAACGGCAAGCTCGTCCCGCTCAACAGCGAGCTCAACCACGGCGACTGGGTCGAGATCTTCACCTCGAAGGCCGAGGGCGCCGGCCCGAGCCAGGACTGGCAGCACTTCGTCAAGAGCGCCCGGGCCCGCAACAAGATCAGGCAGTGGTTCTCGAAGGAGCGCCGCGAGGAGGCGATCGACAAGGGCAAGGAGCTGCTCACCCGGGCGATGCGCAAGCAGAACCTCCCGCTGCAGCGCCTGCTCAGCCACGACGCGCTGCTCGCCGTGGCCCAGGAGTTCCGCTACCAGGACATCGCGGGGCTCTACGCCGGCATCGGCGACGGCCACGCCTCGGCCCAGTCGGTGGTCGAGAAGCTGGTCGACAGCCTCGGCGGTGCGGCGGGTGCGGCCGAGGACATCGCCGAGACGATCGCGCCCACCAAGGGCAGCACTCCGCCCAAGTACTCCAACTCCGGCGTGATCGTGAAGGGCGTCGGCGACGTGTGGGTCAAGCTGGCCCGCTGCTGCACCCCCGTGCCGCCGGATCCCATCATCGGCTTCGTGACGCGCGGCTCCGGGGTCTCGGTGCACCGGACGGACTGTACGAACATCGCCACGCTGCGTGCCGAGCCGGACCGCATGGTCGACGTCGAATGGGCGCCCACCCAGTCCAGCGTGTTCCTCGTCGAGATCCAGGTGGAGGCGCTCGACCGCAAGAGCCTGCTCTCCGACGTGACCCGCGTGCTCTCCGAGAACCACGTGAACATCCTCTCCGCCCATGTGCACACGTCCACCGACCGGCTGGCCGTCTCGCGCTTCGCGTTCGAGATGGGGGACCCCAAGTACCTCAGCCATGTGCTGGGTGCGGTGCGACGGATCGACGGCGTATTCGACGTCTACCGCACCACCGGCAACCGGCGCCGCACCTAGCAGGAAGGCCCCCGCTCGGGCGGTCCGCCCGCCGTGCGGCCCTCCGGAGAGCCGAGCCGGCCGAGCACGCGTCGCGCCCTCTCCTTGTGGGGCTGCCGGGGCATCGCCTCGAGCCCCGCGGACACGAGGGCCGGGGTGAGTCCCAGGCCGGGATGGTCCAGCAGTCGCCGCAGCACGGGCAGCGCCGTGCGCTCCTCGGAGTGGAGCGCGAGGTCGATCGCCGTGCGGAGGCCGCTCGTGACCCTCAGTCCCGCGATGTCGACGACGTCGAGGTCCCCGAAGCGCACCTCGTGGACCAGGAGCCTGTCCCCGGTGCCGAGCCGCGCGAGCCGCCGGGTGCTCTCGACGAGCATGATTGGCCGCTCCGGCGCCGGCGCGCAGCCCAGGATCCAGGCCGCAGTCATCCGCCCCGCCACGGTCCGCTCGCGCACCCGCGGAGTGAGCGTCTGCGCCAGCGCCCGCGCCCTCAGCTGGGCCGTCGCACGCACCGCCGCGGGCACGTACACCTGGGCGAGGATCCGCCGGACCACCCCGTCGGACTCCATCGCCTGCAGTTCGACGGAGCTGAAGGGGAACCCGGCCGTGAGCACGGGCGGCCCGCCGAGGCCCGCGCCGCGGGGGAGGAGGGAATCTGGCATACGGTCATCATGCCCCGGCCTGCGGGCTGCGCGCGCGCCCGGGCCGATGCCTGTGGACAACGCCCCGCGGAGCGGACGCACTGAGGGCCCGGCACCGCACGATGGCGGTGCCGGGCCCTCAGGAGGACGGGGGGAGCCGGATCAGCCGAGCTCGTCCGCCGACTTCTTCAGCGTCGTGAGCCACAGGCGCCGCGCATCCAAGGCCTCCTGGGCCTTGGCGGTCGCCCGGGCGTCACCCTTCGACTGGGCCGCAGCGAGCTCCTCCTCGAGGCTCGTGATCGAGGCCTCAAGCTGGCTCAGGGCCGAGTCGGTGCGGGCCTTCGTCTCCGGATCCGTGCGGCGCCAGTTCTCGTTCTCGGCCTGCGCGACGGCGTCCTCGATGCGGCGGAGCCCCGACTCCATGCGTCCCATGTCGGCACGCGGGACGCGGCCCGCCTCCTCCCACCGCTCCCGGAGGGACTGGAGCGCCTTCTTGGCCGCGTTCAGGTCCTGCACCGGCAGGATCTGCTGGGCCTCGGCGAGGAGGGCCTCCTTGACCTTCAGGTTCGACGAGTACTCCCGGTCCACCGCATCGTTGGCGGCCTGGCGCGCCTCGAAGAACACGTTCTGCGCGGCCCGGAAGCGGACCCAGAGGGCGTCGTCCTCCTTGCGGCTCGCGCGCGGAGCGGCCTTCCACTCGTCCATGAGGCGGCGGTACTCACCGGCGGCCCAGCCCCAGTCCGTGGAGGTCTGGAGCGACTCGGCCTCGGCGATGAGGCGCTCCTTCACGGTCTTCGCCTGGGCGTTGATGCTGTCCAGCTGGGAGAAGTACGCGCGGCGGTGCCGGTCGAACTGGGTCCGCGCGGCGCGGAAGCGCTTCCACAGGGCGTCCTCGGCGGCGCGCCCGAGGCGCAGCCCCGACTTCTGGGAGGACTTCCACTCCTCGAAGAGCTCGTTCATCCGGGCCCCGCTCGACTTCCACTGCGTCCGCTCGGGGTCCTGGCCGCTGATCTGCTCGGCCTCGGAGACGATGGCCTCGCGCCGCGCGAGCTCCTCGGCCCGCGCAGCCTCATGCTGGGCCTTCTCGGCGGCCTCCGCCTGGATGAGGGACTGCTCGAGGGCGTCGAGGCGCCCCTCGGCCGCGCGGAGGTCGCCGACCATCGCCCGCTCAGCGAGCTGGGCCCGCAGATGGGAGGCGGCCTTGCGGACGTCGGCGACGGCAGCGTGGGAGGCGACCCGCTGCTCGAGGAGCCCGATCTGGGCCAGGACGTCCTCGAACTTGCGCGCGAAGTAGGCGAGCGCCTCGTCGGCGGAGACTCCCGGGTACTGCCCGACCGGATGCTCCTCGCCGTCGATGGTGAGGAAGACATGCCCATCGCCCTCGACCCTTCCCCACTTGGAGGCCTCGGCAAGCGAGACGGGCGCCGCAACGGGGGCGGCGACGACGGCGGGCGCCGGGGAAGGCGCCACCGGAGCGGCCGGCTTGAGCTTGGCCGCGAAGGCGGCGGGGGACGGTACGGACGCGGCCGTTGCGGCCGCGGTGTCGTCGGATTTCTGACTTTCGGTCACCGCTAGAACTCTTTCGATTGTGGTTTGTCCTTCGGAGGGGCTGCCGGGGTACCGGCAGCCCGCGTCACTTCACCGTGAACGAGTCTATCGTGACTGGCGTCACGGGAGCCCCGTCATTGCCGGTCTTGACGCCCTGGGCGGCAATCGCCTGGACGACGTCGAGGCCGGAGGTCACGTGGCCCACGACCGTGTAGCCGCCGGCGCTGTCCGAGGGAATGGTGGTGTCCTTGTACACGATGAAGAACTCCTGGCCGTTCCCGTAGGCGTTGCCCGCGGTCCGCGCGACCGCGATCGTGCCTGCGGGGTACTTGCCGTCTGCCGGCGTGTTCTCCAGCGGCCCCCAGGTGTAGGAGGGGTCGGAGGACCCGTCCGCCTTCTGGCCGCACTGCAGGAGGGCGAAGGACGCGCCGGTCGTGAGCCGGCCGCACTGCCGGCCGTTCAGCGTGCCTGCCTGCCCGAGGGACGAGAAGACGGCGGCGGCCTGGGGCGCCTTCGTGCCGTCGAGCTCGAACCCGACGGGCTTGCCGTTGAGGACGAGGCTGCCGGTGAACGTCTTCCCGGCGGCCGCTGCGGGCTTGGGGATCTGCGGGCCGTTGCTCTGGGCGGCGCTCGGCGTGGCCGACGGCGTGGGCGCCTCGAGCCCGGCCTGGGCGGCGGCGTACTCCGACGCGGTCGGGTTGGAGGCGAAGACCGTTCCCTGCAGCACGGCCGCGAGGACGACCGCGGCTGCGGCGGCCGTGGCGGCGATCGTGTTGTCGCGCCGGCGCCGTCTCTCCTTGCCCCTGCGCAGCTCGGCCTTCGCGTCCATGAGCTGGATGCGACGGCGGTCCTCACGCACGTTCCGCTTGGCCACCGGGCAGTCCTCCATCCGCACGCTCATCTCGGGGTGCCTGAACAGGCGCATAAACTTGTGCAGCAGTCAGTCTACGCACAAGGAGTTTGTCACCCATGGCACGTACCGCCTCGCTGTCCGGATTCCCCGAGTGGCTTCCGCAGGAGAGGCTCGTGGAGCTCCACGTGCTCGACACCCTCCGGCGCACCTTCGAGCTGCACGGCTTCGCCTCGATCGAGACCCGGGCGGTGGAGACCGTCGGCCAGCTCCTGCGCAAGGGCGAGATCGACAAGGAGGTCTACGGCCTCTCGCGGCTCCAGGACGACGAGGACTCGGCGAGCCGGGACGACGCGAATGCGCTGGCCCTCCACTTCGACCTCACCGTCCCCTTCGCGCGCTATGTCGTCGAGAACGCCGGCTACCTCGCGTTCCCGTTCCGCCGCTACCAGATCCAGAAGGTCTGGCGCGGCGAGCGTCCCCAGGAGGGCCGGGCCCGCGAGTTCACCCAGGCGGACATCGACGTGGTGGGCGACGGCGATCTCCCCTTCCGCTACGACGTGGAGCTGGCGCTGGTCATCGCGGAGGCGCTCTCCGCGCTGCCGATCCCGCCGTTCCGGCTGCGGATCAACAACCGCAAGCTGGCCGAGGGCTTCTACCGCGGCATCGGCCTGACCGACACGGCGGGCGTGCTGCGCAGCATCGACAAGCTCGAGAAGATCGGCCCGGAACGGGTCGCGGAGCTCCTGCAGGAGGAGCTCGGAGCCACGGCGGAGCAGGCGAAGGCCGCGCTCGAACTGGCGTCGATCCGCACCGAGGACACGTCCTTCGTCGAGCAGGTGCGCGCCCTCGGCGTGGAGGACGAGCTGCTCGCCGAAGGGCTCGCCGAGCTCGAGGAGGTCATCGCGGCGGCCTCGGCCGTCGCCCCCGGCAAGGTGGTCGCCGACCTGAGCATCGCCCGCGGCCTCGACTACTACACGGGCACCGTCTACGAGACCGTGCTCGTGGGCCACGAGCAGCTCGGCTCGATCTGCTCCGGCGGCCGCTACGACGCCCTGGCCACGAAGGGCACGCGGAAGTTCCCCGGCGTGGGGCTGTCGATCGGCGTCACCCGCCTCGTCTCCCGGATCCTCAGCCAGGGCCTGGCGACGGCGAGCCGCTCGGTGCCGACGGCGGTGCTCGTGACGCTCGTCGACGACGGCGCGTGGGCGGCCGCGCAGGGCATCGCCGCCAGGCTGCGCAGCCGGGGGATCGCGGTGGAGGTCGCCGCGAAGGCGGAGAAGTTCGGCAAGCAGATCAAGTACGCGGACCGCCGGGGGATCCCCTTCGTGTGGTTCACCCACGCCGACGGCACCCACGAGGTCAAGGACATCCGCTCCGGCGAGCAGGTCGTCGCCGACCCCGACTCGTGGATGCCGCCCGCGGAGGACCTCGTGCCGCAGATCGCCGCGGCGCCGTCGGCCTGAGGCCCTGCGGGTAAACTCGATCCGAACCAACTCGTCCCTACTGAAAGAAGAGCTGTGCTGCGCACACACGGCCTCGGAACACTGCGTCCCGAGCACATCGGACAGACCGTCACCCTCGCGGGCTGGGTGGCCCGCCGCCGAGACCACGGCGGGGTGGCCTTCGTGGACCTGCGCGACTCGACGGGGGTCGCCCAGGTCGTCGTCCGCGAGGAAGAGGTCTTCCACGGACTGCGCAACGAGTTCGTCCTCCAGGTGGTCGGCACTGTGGAGCGCCGGCCGGCCGGCAACGAGAACCCGCACCTCGCCACGGGCGAGATCGAGGTCATGGCCGAGAAGGTGATCGTCCTCAACACGGCCGATCCGCTGCCCTTCCAGGTCGACGAGCATGTCGAGGTCGGCGAGGAGGCGCGCCTGCGCCACCGCTACCTCGACCTGCGGCGCCCCGGTCCCGCCCGGGCCATGCGGCTGCGCTCCGAGGCCAACCGGGTGGCCCGGGAGCTGCTGCACGGCGAGGACTTCCTCGAGGTCGAGACGCCGACGCTGACGCGCTCCACCCCCGAGGGCGCCCGCGACTTCCTCGTGCCCGCCCGCCTCGCGCCCGGCTCGTGGTACGCCCTCCCGCAGTCCCCGCAGCTGTTCAAGCAGCTCCTCCAGGTCGGCGGGATCGAGAAGTACTTCCAGATCGCCCGCTGCTACCGCGACGAGGACTTCCGCGCGGACCGGCAGCCCGAGTTCACCCAGCTGGACATCGAGGCGAGCTTCGTCGAGCAGGACGACATCATCGCCCTCGGCGAGCGGATCGTCGCGGCCCTCTGGAAGCTCATCGACGTCGAGGTCCCGACCCCGATCCGCCGGATGACCTACGCGGAGGCCATGGCGAAGTACGGCTCGGACAAGCCGGACCTGCGGTTCGGGCTCGAGCTGACCGACCTCACGGAGTACTTCAAGGACACGACGTTCGGCGTCTTCAAGGCCCCGTACGTCGGTGCGGTCGTCATGCCCGGCGGCGCATCGCAGCCCCGCCGCACGCTCGATGCCTGGCAGGAGTGGGCCAAGCAGCGCGGCGCGAAGGGGCTGGCCTACGTCCTGTACAAGGAGGACGGCGAGCTCGCCGGACCGGTCGCCAAGAACCTCACCGACGCCGAGCGTGAGGGGCTCGCCACGGCCGTCGGGGCGAATCCCGGGGACTGCATCTTCTTCGCCGCGGGCGAGCAGGGCCCCTCGCGGGCGCTCCTCGGCGCCGCGCGCGTGGAGATCGGCCACCGCACGGGCCTCATCGACCCGGATGACTGGGCCTTCGTCTGGGTCGTGGACGCCCCGCTGTTCGAGGCGTCCGCCGATGCGAAGGCCTCGGGCGATGTCGCCCTCGGCTACTCCGCGTGGACGGCGGTGCACCACGCCTTCACCTCGCCCAAGCCCGAGTTCCTCGACACCTTCGACACCGATCCCGGCGAGGCCCTCGCCTACGCGTACGACATCGTGTGCAACGGCAACGAGATCGGCGGCGGCTCGATCCGTATCCATCGGCGCGACATCCAGGAGCGCGTCTTCAAGGTCATGGGCATCGGCGCCGAGGAGGCCCAGGAGAAGTTCGGCTTCCTCCTCGAGGGCTTCAAGTACGGTGCGCCCCCGCATGGCGGCATCGCGTTCGGCTGGGACCGGGTCGTCGCGCTCCTCGCGGGCGTCGACTCCATCCGCGAGGTCATCGCCTTCCCGAAGACCGGCGGCGGCTTCGATCCGCTCACGGCCGCGCCGGCCCCGATCACCCCGGAGCAGCGCAAGGAGGCCGGGGTCGACGCGAAGCCCGAGCCGAAGAAGGGCGCCGAGGCGTAGTCCCCGCACTCGCTCGACGCGCACGACGGCGAAGGCGCGGCTCCCGCTGGGGCCGCGCCTTCGCCGTGCCTGCTCAGGTCCGGTCCGGCAGCGCGATGTCCACGACCGCGCCCCTGCGCTCAGCCGCCGGGCCCGTCTCGGCCGAGATCACGAGGTGGCCGCCGGACAGTGCTGCGTCGAGGACGGTGGTGCTGCCGGACGCGAGTGCGCGGCTGTCGAGCCCGAGGGCCCGCCACGCGCCGTCGGCCCCGCGGCGCAGCGCCGCGGCATGCGACCGCGTCCTGGTTCCCACCGTCGCGACCAGGGCGGCGTCCTCGCCGTCCGAGGCCAGATCGGTGGCGATCGGTTCGTTCCCCTCGAGCGCATCGTGGGGCGCGGCGGACCAGGTCGCGCCGCTGTCGCTGCTCTCGTAGACCGCGACGCGCCGCGTCCGGTCGGCGAGTTCGTCAGTGACGGACAGGGCGAGCCTGTTGCCGACGCGGACGAGGCCTCCCACGGTCCTGTCTGTCCCTTCCGGGGCCGCAGGCACGGGCACCTCGGTGAACGCCGATCCGCCGGTGCTCCGCCAGGCCTTCAGCCGCGCGGTGCCCGCCGTGGTCGCCGTCCCGATTGCGATGATGGACCCGTCCGGGGCCTCGGCGAGCCTGCGCACCGTGACAGAAGTGCCCGTCGTTCCGGCGAACGCTGCCGTGCTCGGCCGAGTCCACTGCACGTCATCGTGCCGCCGGACCGCGATCGCGCCGCTGACGGTGCCCTGGCGGTCATCGACCTCGCCCGCGACGAAGAACGTCCCCTGGACGACGAGCCCGTCCCGGATCACCGTCTTGTCCTGCGGGCCGGGGCTGAGGACGGCCTCGGATCCGGTGTTCCACTGGGAGCCGTCCCTGCTCGTCCAGGCAACACCATGGGTGCTGGTGGAAAGCTGCCTCTGGCCGAACAGCATCCGGGCACCCTCTGCGGCGCGCAGGCCCCCGAAGCGCACGGGTGGGTCCGATGGCAGAAGGGTCGGCGAGCCGAAGGAACCGCCCTCGGTGCGCCGGAAGACCGCGGCTTGCGCGCCCGCGTGTCCGAGCGCCTCGATGCCCGTGCCCACAGGGGCGATCGATGTGAGTTCCGTCGTGGGTGCCGAGGGCGCGGGGATCGAGGAGCGGAGTGTGGCCTTCCCCGACGGCTCCACGTAGTAGACCTCGGTGTCGGCGGTCAGGGAATTGCTGACGTCGTGGAAGGACAGGAAGCCGCCTGGCACGGCGACGTTGCCTGCAGCAGACCGGTGGGTGTGCTCTGGCAGCCCGGGCAGGGACACGGTCTTCCATGAGCCGGGGGTGCCGACTCGCAGACTCTGGGTCACCGCCGTCGGCTCACCGTCGTTGCCGGCCGCGAGGTACGTGCCCTCCGATTCTTCGAGGGTGTCGGCGCCCTGATTGCGCCGGGTTCCGTCGCGCAGCGCCGTTTCGAGGGTCGCGACCAGCCCGGAGGAGCCTCGGGGCCGCAGGAAGGCCGCCTGCGGCGCGGTGGTTCCCGGATCAACCCAGGCCCAGCCGACGGCGGTGAATCCCTGCGGAGACCATGTCGCCGCGCGCAGGCCATCGTTGTATCCGGACCCGTACTCCGTCCTGGCGGGCCGCTCGGTCTTCCACGTCAGGCCGGCGTCGGTGGAACGTGCGATCACCGACGAGATGGCCGTGCCCCCGGAGGACGATGGGATTTCGTTCTGGCCCACGACCATGAGCTCGCGACCGGAGGATGCGAGGTCGTTCAGAATCAGCTCGCCCGGGAAGGCGAGTCCCCGCGAGGAAGCTGTGCCGACGTCCCAGACGATCCCGTCGGCGCTGGTGGCGACCTGCCATGGCGCTTCGTCCTTGCCGAACATGACGGTCCATCCGGACGTGGTGCCCGCGGCGAGCACCGTCCCCCCTCGGGAATCGCGATCCCTTCGCCGGACTGGGCGTATGCGCGGCCGTCGGCGCTCGTGAAGACCGCGAGGCGGTCCCTCTGCGCCGTAGCCGTTCGGCCCAGGGCGAGCCAGCCTGCCGGCCCGGCGACCAGGCGCTCGAGCGAGGCCTCGGTGGCCGGCTGGCCGTCGATGGTGGCGTCCTTCCACGTCGCACCGCCGTCATCGGAGAGCGAGATCCGCCATGGGCCGCCGACACCGACGCCGGACGAGACCACGACGCCGACCATGGTCCCACGGGCTGCCGGAGACCGTGCCCCCGTGAAGTGCCGCGGGACCCGGGAGAGGTCGGTGGTGATGGCGGCACTGTCGACGGCGACAGAAGGGTCCCGCTCGGGGCTGCATCCAGCCGCGCCCAGAGCGAGTCCGAGCAAGGCCGCCGAGGCGACCCATCTCCTGAAGCGGCTGAGCGTGGCGGGCGCAGGGCGCGAGTGAATCATGATCCCCCCGGATGGTGTGCGGAAGGCGGCCCCTTCCGGCCGCCTGCTGCGAACCTAGCAGCGGGGGACTGGTCGGCGCCCGTCGATCGCCGGCCCTGTGGATAACCGGTCCCGCGGTGTCGGCGGCGCGGGGTAGCGTAGTGGCGATGGAAGATCTGTTCGGTTCCAGCGACGGCGGCTACGCGGACGGCGGCGAGGAGGGCGCGCCGTCGGCCGCCTCTGACGCGCGCGCCGCGAAGGCGGCCCGGGACGCCCAGCGCAGCCCGCTCGCCGTCCGCATGCGTCCGCGCACCCTCGACGAGGTCGTCGGGCAGCAGCATCTGCTGGGGGAGGCGTCCCCGCTGCGCCAGCTCGCCGCGGGCGCCGCCGCGGGCGGCGCGTCCGTGACCGGACCGAGCTCGGTGATCCTCTGGGGCCCTCCCGGGACGGGCAAGACGACCCTGGCCCACGTGATCGCCCGCGGTCCGGGCCGCAAGTTCGTCGAGCTGTCCGCGATCACGGCAGGCGTCAAGGACGTCCGCCGCGTCATGGACGAGGCGCTGACCGCCCGCGACCTGCACCGCACCACCACCGTGCTGTTCCTGGACGAGATCCACCGGTTCACGAAGGCGCAGCAGGACGCGCTCCTCCCCGGCGTCGAGAACCGCTGGGTCGTCCTCGTCGCGGCGACCACGGAGAATCCGTCGTTCTCGGTGGTCTCGCCGCTGCTCTCCCGTTCGCTCCTGCTCACGCTCAGGCCCCTGACGGACCAGGACATCCGCGGCCTCGTGGAGCGGGCGGCGGCGGACCCGCGCGGCCTCGGCGGCGCGGTGCGGCTCGCGGACGACGCCGCGGACCACCTCGTGCGCCTGGCCGGCGGCGACGCCCGCCGCGCCCTGACTGCGCTCGAGGCGGCCGCCGCCGTCGCGCTCGGGCAGGCGCGCGACGACGGGCACGACCCCGCCGAACCGGTCACCGTCGAGGTGGCCCACACGGAGAAGGCGGTCGATGCCCACGCCGTCCGCTACGACCGCGCCGGAGACATGCACTACGACGTGGTGAGCGCGTTCATCAAGTCGATCCGCGGATCCGACGTGGATGCGGCGCTGCACTACCTGGCGCGGATGGTGGAGGCGGGGGAGGACCCGCGCTTCATCGCGCGCCGGATCGTCATCTCGGCCGCCGAGGACATCGGGATGGCGGACCCCACCGCGCTCCAGACGGCGGTCGCCGCGGCCCAGGCGGTCCAGCTCATCGGCATGCCGGAGGGGCGGATCGTGCTCGCGGAGGCCGTGGTGCACCTCGCCACGGCCCCGAAGTCCAATGCCGCCTACATGGGGATCAACGCCGCCATCGCGGACGTGCGGGCCGGCCTCGGCACCGGGATCCCGCCGCACCTGCGGGACGCGCACTACGCCGGAGCCGAGCGGCTCGGCCACGGCAAGGGCTACCGGTACGCGCACGACGCGCCGCACTCGGTGGCCCGCCAGCAGTACCCGCCGGACGACCTGGTGGGCAAGGACTACTACGTCCCCACCGCCAACGGCGCCGAGCGCGAGCTGCAGGCGCGCGTCGAGCGCCTGCGCGGGATTGTGCGCGGCAGCTGACGCCCTGCGGCCATGCTAGGCTAGATGACCGTCTGGCACGTCCGGGCCGCTGCCTCCTGCGAGGCGCGCGTCCGTCGGTAGCAGAAGGCAGTCGCGGGCCAACGCTCTCCACCTCCGGAGGCCAGTAATCCTTACGCCGCGGCATCAATGAAAGGACACACGTGTCGAGCACTCGTGCCCGCCGTCAGACGCGCCTCTCGCGCTCTCTCGGCCTCGCCCTCACCCCCAAGGCCGCCAAGTACATGGAGCGCCGCCCGTACGGCCCCGGTGAGCACGGCCGCGCCCGCAAGAAGCAGGACTCGGACTACGCGGTCCGCCTCCGCGAGAAGCAGCGCCTCCGCGCCCAGTACGGCATCCGCGAGGCGCAGATGACCCGCGCCTTCGAGGAGGCCAAGCGCACCAAGGGCCTCACCGGTGAGAACCTCATCGAGCTCCTCGAGATGCGCCTCGACGCCCTCGTGCTCCGTGCCGGCTTCGCCCGCACGATCGCCCAGGCCCGCCAGCTCGTGGTCCACCGCCACATCACGGTCGACGGCGCCCGCGTGGACCGCCCGTCCTTCCGCGTCGCCGAGGGCCAGCTCATCAGCGTCCACCAGCGCTCCGAGACGATGACGCCGTTCCAGGTCGCCGCTGCCGGCGCCCACCGCGACGTCCTGCCCGCCGTCCCCGGCTACCTCGACGTCAAGCTCGAGGCCCTCCAGGCCCGCCTGGTGCGCCGCCCCAAGCGGACCGAGATCCCGGTGACCTGCGAAGAGCAGCTCGTCGTCGAGTACTACGCCCGCTGATCCGCTCCGCCCCCGGGCGGACGGGCAGTGACGAGGAGCCCGCGGCGCGCGCCGCGGGCTCCTCGCGTGTGTAAGGTAGCCAGAGGTGCGCGGGCCAGCCGCGCGCCGGGAGGAGGAACCGTGTCCGGAGGGGACATCGCAGGACTCATCGCAGCAGGCGTCTTCGCCGTGCTCGTGGCCCTGCTGGCCGTGCCGATCCTGAAGCTCGGGCGCGTGCTCGACGAGCTCCGCGCCTCGATCCGCACCCTCGCCGACGGCGCCACCCCCCTGATGGACGAGGTCACGATGACCGTCTCCACCACGCACGAGCAGCTCAAGAAGGTCGACGGGATCGCCTCCAACGTCTCCGACACCACCGCGAACGTCTCGGCGCTCTCCTCGCTCGTCGCGGCCACGGTCGGCTCGCCGCTCGTGAAGGTGGCCGCCTTCTCCTACGGCGTCCGCTCGGCCTTCGCCCAGCGGCAGAGGACGCCCCGCGCCTCCGGCCGCCGCAGCCGCTGACCGGCGCGTCCGGCAGCAACCAAGGAAGGGAAACCGTCGTGAAGCGCATCGTGTGGCTGTCGGTGGGTGTGGCGCTCGGCGCCGTCGCCTACCAGAAGATCGCCGCGGCCCGCTCGCTCGCCTCGCCCGGGGGCATCAACCGGGCCGTCGCCTCGCTCGCGGACAGCGTGGCCCACTTCGCGGACCAGGTGCGCGCAGGGATGGCCGAGCGCGAAGGCGAGCTGCGCCAGGGCCTCGGCCTGCAGGACTAGCTGCCGCGCCTAGAATTGATGAAGGCATCCGGGCCCACCAGTGCCCGGATCTGCTGGCCGTCCGGCGCCGCGGCGCGCTGCGTCCACTCGTAGAGAAGGTTGAAGAACACGCCCATGAAGTCGCACGAGATCACCCGACGCTGGATCGACTACTTCGTCAGCAAGGGACACACGGCGGTGCCCTCGGCATCGCTCGTCTCGAGCGACCCCTCCCTGCTGTTCACGGTGGCGGGCATGGTCCCGTTCATCCCGTACCTCACCGCCCGCGAGGAGCCGCCGTTCCCGCGCGCGACCAGCGTCCAGAAGTGCATCCGCACCGGGGACATCGAGGAGGTCGGCAAGACCGCCCGCCACGGCACGTTCTTCCAGATGTGCGGCAACTTCTCCTTTGGTGACTACTTCAAGGAGGACGCGATCCGCTTCGCGTTCGACCTCCTGACGAAGGGCGTCGACGACGGCGGCTACGGCCTGCCTGCCGAGAAGCTGTGGGTCACCGTCTACGAGGACGACGACGAGGCGGCCAACCTCTGGCTGGCGCACACCTCGATCCCCGCCGAGCGCATCCAGCGCATGGGCAAGAGCGACAACTACTGGTCCACCGGCCAGCCCGGCCCCGCCGGGCCCTGCTCCGAGATCTACTACGACCGTGGCCCCGCCTACGGCATCGAGGGCGGCCCCGCCGCGGACGACAACCGCTACATCGAGATCTGGAACCTCGTGTTCATGCAGTACCAGATCGAGAACGTGCGCTCGAAGGTCGACTTCGACATCGTCGGAGAGCTGCCCAAGAAGAACATCGACACCGGCCTCGGCATGGAACGCCTCGCGATGATCCTCCAGGGCGTCGAGAACATGTACGAGACCGACCAGGTCCGCCCCGTGATCGACAAGGCGGCCGAGCTCTCGGGCAAGGAGTACACCTCCGCCGAGACGGCCGACGATCCGCACCACGCCGACGACGTCCGCATGCGCGTCGTCGCCGACCACGTCCGCAGCGCGCTCATGCTCATCGCCGACGGGGTGACGCCCTCGAACGAGGGCCGCGGCTACGTGCTGCGCCGCCTCATCCGTCGCGCTGTCCGCGCGATGCGCCTCCTCGGCGTCGACAGGCCCGTGCTCCCTGCGCTCCTGCCGGCCTCCCGCGATGCCATGAAGGGCGTCTACCCGCAGGTCGAGAAGGACTTCGACCGCATCAGCCGGATCGCGTACGGCGAGGAGAAGGCCTTCCTGCGCACGATTGCCGCCGGCACCGCGCGCCTCGACGAGGCCGTGAAGGCCTCGAAGTCGGCCGGCTCGCCCCTCTCCGGCGAGGAGGCCTTCACGCTCCACGACACCTACGGCTTCCCCATCGACCTGACCCTCGAGATGGCCGAGGAGGCCGGGGTCTCCGTCGACGAGACCGCCTTCCGGGCGCTCATGGAGGACCAGCGCCAGCGCGCCCGCAAGGACGCCAAGGAGAAGAAGTCCGGCCACGCCGACCTGACGCTGTTCCAGGAGCTGCACGCCGCCGGGGACACCGTCTTCACCGGCTACAGCGAACTCGGCGGCGAGTCCCGGATCCGCGGCCTCGTCTCCGGCGGCTCCCGCGTGGACCGCGCGTCGGCAGGCGAGGAAGTGGAGATCGTCCTCGAGGAGACCCCGTTCTACGCCGAGGCGGGCGGCCAGGCGGCCGACCGTGGCCTCATCAGCGCCGACGGCGTCCTCGTCGAGGTGCTCGACGTCCAGCGCCCGATCAAGGGCCTGTCGGTCCACAAGGCGATCGTGCGGGAGGGCGAGCTGAGCGCCGACGCCCTGGTGCGCACCGCCGTCGACCGCGAACGGCGCCACGGCGCAGAGCAGGCGCACACCGCAACGCACCTCGTGCACGCCGCCCTGCGCCAGATCCTCGGCCCGGAGGCGGTCCAGCGCGGCTCGTTCAACAAGGCCGGCTACCTCCGCTTCGACTTCGCCTGGGGCGAGCAGCTCTCCGGCGCGGCCAGGAGCGAGATCGAAGAGGTGGCCAACCTCGCCATCCGCGACAACTTCTCCGTCAACACCGCCGAGATGCCGCTCGCCGAGGCGAAGGCAGCGGGGGCCATGGCCCTGTTCGGCGAGAACTACGGCTCCCGCGTGCGCGTGGTCGAGATCAACGGTCCGTGGTCGATGGAGCTGTGCGGCGGCACCCACGTCGGCACCACCGCGCTCATCGGCAGCCTGACGCTGCTCGGCGAGCAGTCGGTCGGCTCGGGCAACCGCCGCGTGGAGGCCTACGTGGGCCTCGACGCGTTCCGCCACCAGGCGGCGGAGCGGGCGCTCGTGTCCGAGCTCAGCGAGATGTTCAAGGTGCCCTCGGCGCAGCTCACCGACCGCATCTCCGCGACGCTCGAGAAGCTCAAGACGGCCGAGAAGGAGCTCGAGCGGCTCCGCAAGGAGAAGCTCGCCGCGTCCGCGGCCGCCCTCGTGGGCAGCGCGAAGGACGTCGCCGGGGTCCGCCTCATCACGCACGACGCCGGCGAGCTCGGCTCCGCGGACGAGCTGCGGGCGCTCGCGCTCGACCTCCGCGCCCGCCTCGGCTCCGGCCCGGCCGCCGTCGCCGTGGCCGGCGTCGCGAAGGGCCGCCCCGCGGTCCTCGTCGCCACCAACGAGGAGGCACGTGCTGCCGGCGTCAAGGCAGGTGCCCTCGTGCGCACCGCCGCCGGGATCCTCGGAGGAGGCGGCGGCGGGAAGGACGACGTGGCCCAGGGCGGCGGGACCGACCCGTCGAAGATCGTCGAGGCGCTGGGCGCGGTCGCGACCGCGGTCGCCCAGCGCTAGCGGGGGCCGCCTATGACTGCCCCCCATCACCCGGAACGGCCCTTCCCGCGCGGCGTGCGGCTCGCCGCGGACGTGGGAACCGTGCGTGTCGGAGTCGCCGTGTGCGACCCCGACGGCATCCTCCCCACCCCGCTCAAGACCCTGTCCCGGGATCCCAAGCGCAACAGCGACATCGCCGTCCTCGCCAAGGAGGCAGCCGCCCGCGGCGCGGTCGAGGTGTTCGTCGGCCTGCCCCGGACGCTCGCGGGCCGGGAGACCCAGTCCGCGGCACTCGCGAGGTCCTTCGCCGAGCGACTGGCCGTCGCCCTCGATGCGGCCGGGACCGCCTGCGGCGTGCGGCTCGTGGACGAGAGGTTCAGCACCGTCGAGGCGGAGCGCAGCCTGCGGGCGGCCGGCATGGACGCCCGCGAGCAACGTAGAGTGGTAGACCAGATGGCGGCGGTCGGTATACTCCAGCACGCGCTGGACCTGATCCGTGGCCGCGGTGAGGCCGGCGACCCTGTGGGTGTCCCGGAGGTGCGGACTGGGGCGATCCGCAGCGACGACTCGGATGTGAGAGGCTAGCGAGAATGGACCCCCAGGACAACACGACCCCGGCCGTGCCTGACCGGCCCTTGACCCGCCGCGAGATCCGTGAGCGTGAGCGCGCCCGTCAGGAGGAGCAGCAGCGCATGCTCGCCCCGCAGCGGCGCGCCTCGACGTCCCCTCCGTCCGCCTTCCCCCGGACCGCTGCCGCCTCCGACGGGACGTCGCCGCCCGCGGATTCCGCACCCCAGCGCGGCCCGGCCGCATCGTGGGAGACCGTGCCCTCCCAGGTCCGCCCGCCGCAGTCCGGCGGACCGTCCACGCCGGCCGCGACCCCCGAGGACCGCGCTGCCCCCTCCCCGGACGGCGGCGGTCCCCGCGCGGGGACCCCCCACGGGCGCCGCCGCGCCCGCTCCTTCGAGACGGCGGACGCGGCCGTCCCGCCCACCTCCGCGACGATGGGCTGGGGCGCCTACCCGCCGTCGTCCGGCCCGCACGCGCCCGCCTACTCCCCGCCCTCCGCGATCCCCTCCGCCGAGTCGGGCGCCCCCTCGGTGCTGCCAGCACCCGTTCCGGCGGCACGCCCCGCGGCGGATGCCTCCCTGCACCACCTCCCGTCCGACGGCGGAGCTCCGCCCTCCGGCACGGGCGACCCGGCGGCGGCGTCGTACCTCCCCGCCGTGCCCGAGGCCCAGCCCGCCACGAGGCTCGTTGACCGGGTCCCGGCGCCGTCCGAGGACGCACCGATCCGCCGCAACGTCTTCCCGGCCGCCGCCCAGGCCTTCACCCGCGGCGCGGCGGCCCCCGCCGTCCTCGAACCGGAGCCCGCACCCGCCGAGCCGGCCGGCCATCCCGCCTGGGACGGTGCACACTCCCTTGGCGTGCACGACGACGCCCACGACGCAGACTTCCTCGACGCGGCTGAGCACGGGCACCACGCCCTGGCCGTCGACGACCACCCGCTCGACATCGCCCTGCCGCTCGACGCGGGCCATGGAGTCTTCGGCGAGCCGGTCGCGCACAAGCCCTCCCGGCGGTCCCGCCGCTTCAGGGTCGTCATCGGGCTCACCCTCGCCCTGGGCCTCTTCGTCGGAGCGGCCCTGATCGGGGTCCAGTTCCTCAAGCCGCTCCTGGGCATCGACCAGGTCAAGGACTTCCCCGGCCCGGGCTCGGGCTCGGTCGTGGTGACCGTCCAGCCCGGCTCCGGGCCTGCCGCCGTGGCCAGCACCCTCCAGCAGCAGGACGTGATCGCCGACGCGGGCACCTTCCTCAAGGCCTTTGCGGCGGCGGGCGGCGATCTCCACCCCGGTGACTACACGTTCAAGAAGGAGATGAAGGCCTCGGACGCGGCGGCGATCCTGGCCGGCTCGGACAGCGCGAAGGTGATCTACTTCGCCCTGAGCGCGGGGATGCGGGTGGGGGACTCGCTCGATGCGATCGCGAAGGCTGCCTCGGTGGACCGCAAGGACCTCGATGCGCTCAACTCCAAGCCGGGGGACTTCGGGCTGCCGGCGAAGGCGAAGAGCCTGGAGGGCTACCTGGCGCCGGGGGAGTACCGGTTCCCGGTGGGGACCTCGGCCAAGGACATCCTGGCCAAGCTGGTCTCGACCACGGTGGACGAGCTCAAGCAGGACGGCATCACCGACCCGGACCAGCAGTACCAGGTCCTGACGGTGGCGAGCATCGTGCAGGCCGAGGGCGGGCAGGCGGACTACGGGGACGTGGCCGGGGCGATCGAGAACCGGCTCAAGCCCAACGACCAGACCAACGGGCTGATCCAGTCGGATGCGACGGTGACGTACGGGCTGGGCACGAAGACGGTGCAGCTGACGGAGGCGCAGAAGCAGGACGCGTCCAACCCGTACAACACGTACGTCCATCCGGGCCTCCCGCCCGGGCCGATCGGCTCGCCGGGGTCCAAGGCCGTGGCCGCGGCGGCGCACCCGACCGCGAACGACTACCTGTACTGGGTGACGGTCAACCTCGACACGGGGGAGACGAAGTTCGCCAAGACCTACGCCGAGCACCAGGGCTACGTGGCCCAGTACGAGCAGTGGTGCACCGCCAACCCGGGCAAGTGCCAGTGACCGTGGCCCGCGCCGCCGTCCTCGGCCACCCCATCGGGCACTCGAAGTCCCCGGCCCTGCACCGCGCGGCCTACCGGCTGCTGGGCATCGACATGGAGTACGGCGCCTTCGACCTCACCGAGGACCAGCTCCCGGCCTTCGCCGCCCGCGTGCGGCGCGAGCCCGGGTGGCGGGGCCTGTCGGTCACGATGCCGCTCAAGGCCGCGTTCGTGCCGCTCGTGGACCGCGTCGAGGGCCTCGCGGCCGAGCTCGGCGTGCTCAACACGGTAGTCGTCGAGGACTCGGCCGCCGGCCCCGTCCTCGTAGGGCACAACACGGACGTCCTCGGCATCACCGAGTCGTTCCGGCACGCGGGACTGGATGCCGTGAGCGATCCCGTGGTCGTCGGTGCCGGGAACACGGCCCTGGCGTCCGTCGCCGCCCTGGCGAGGCTCGGCGCCCGCCGCGTCGAGTTCCTCGTGCGTGACGCGGCACGGGCCGGGGAGGCCGCCGCGCTGGCTGCCAGGCTCGGCCTCCAGGTGGCCGTCTCGCCGCTCGGAGGGGGAGCCGCCCGGCTCGCCGCGGCAGACGCCGTCGTCAGCACCCTGCCGCCCCGCGCCGCGGACGGGCTCGCCGCGGAGCTGGCTGCCGTTCCGGCGGACGACGGCGCCGCGCACGTCCTGCTCGACGTCGCCTATGATCCGTGGCCCAGCCGGCTGGCCGCGGCATGGGAGGCGCGGGGAGGCCTCGTGCTGCACGGGCTCGAGATGCTCGTCTACCAGGCCGTCGAGCAGATCGTGCTGTTCACCGGGCGGGAGGACGCCCGGTCGCAGGCCGTCATAGATGTGATGTGCGCCTCAGTGAGCGCACCCCAGCACACGGCATAGCGCCGCCGCGTGGCAGGATTGATGTCATGTTGCGTTGGTTGACGGCCGGTGAGTCCCATGGCCCGGCACTCGTAGGCATCCTCGAGGGGCTCCCCGCCGGCGTCGCCCTCACAAGCGAGGACATCCGCCAGGCCCTCGCGCGCCGCCGCCTGGGCTACGGCCGCGGCGCGCGCATGAAGTTCGAGGCGGACGAGGTCACGATCCTCGGCGGTGTGCGGCACGGCAAGACCCAGGGCGGCCCCGTGGCCATCCAGGTCGGCAACACGGAATGGCCCAAGTGGGAGCAGATCATGGCTTCCGACCCGGTCGATCCGGCCGAGCTCGAGGGCCAGGCGCGCAATGCGCCGCTCACCCGGCCCCGGCCCGGCCACGCGGACTTCACGGGCATGCAGAAGTACGGCTTCGACGAGGCCCGTCCGGTCCTGGAGAGGGCCTCCGCCCGCGAGACCGCTGCGCGTGTGGCCCTCGGCACCGCCGCGGCGGCGTTCCTCGCCGAGCTCGGCATCGAGCTCGTGAGCCACACGACCCAGATCGCCGGCGTCGCCGTCCCCGACGACGCCCCGCTTCCGCTCCCCGGCGACGTCGAGGCGCTCGACGCCGACCCGCTGCGCTGCTTCCACGCCGAGACCTCCGGGGCGATGGTGGCCGAAGTGGACGCCGCCCACAAGGAGGGCGAGACCCTCGGCGGCGTCGTCGAGGTCCTCGCCTACGGCCTCCCGCCGGGCCTCGGCAGCTACGTGCACTGGGACCGGCGGCTCGACGCGCGCCTCGCCGGCGCCCTCATGGGCATCCAGGCGATCAAGGGAGTCGAGGTCGGCGACGGCTTCCGCACTGCGGCACGGCGCGGCTCGGAGGCCCACGATGAGATCGTGCGCGAGCCGAACGGCAAGATCGTCCGCTCCACCAACCGGGCCGGCGGGATCGAGGGCGGCATGAGCATCGGCGACGTCCTGCGCGTCCGTGCCGCGATGAAGCCCATTGCCACCGTCCCGCGCGCCCTGCGCACGGTGGACGTGGCCACGGGCGAGGCCGCCAAGGCGCACCACCAGCGCTCGGACGTCTGCGCGGTGCCCGCCGCGGGCGTCGTCGCCGAGGCCATGGTCGCGCTCGTCCTCGCGCAGGCCGTCCTCGAGAAGTTCGGCGGCGACTCCGTGGGGGAGACCCGCCGCAACCTCGAGTCGTTCCTCGCCGCCATCCCGGCAGCGCTCGACTCGGTGGCGGGATGACGGCCGCCCGCGGCCGGCTGGACCGTCCCATCGTGCTGTTCGGCCCGATGGCCTCGGGCAAGAGCTCGGTGGGGGCGGCCCTCGCAGAGCTCCTCGGCGCGCGCTTCCTCGACACCGACGCCCTCGTGGTCGCCCAGCACGGGCCCATCCCCGAGATCTTCGCCGCGCACGGCGAGGAAGCGTTCCGGCAGGCCGAGGCGGACGTCATCGCACAGGTCCTCGCCCAGAGGCATCCCGAGGGGCTCGTGCTCGCCCTCGGGGGAGGGTCGGTCCTGAGGCACGAGACCCGGGCACTCCTCACTGACGTGCACCGGGTGTACCTGCGGGCATCATGGGACGACGTCGCCCCGCGGCTCGTCGGCAGCGCCGACCGTCCGCTGCTGCACGGCGACGCAGAGAACAGCTGGAAGGCCCTCATGGACCGCCGGCGCCCCGTCTTCGAGGCGCTCGCGACGCTGAGCGTGGACACGGGGCACAACACCGCGGCTGAAGTGGCCGCCCAGATTGCGGGCACGCTCGCGGCCGGGAGCCGCCGTGCCACCGAGGGAGTCATCGCATGAGCAGCGACGCTGCGGTCATCAAGGTCACGGGCAGCACGCCCGCCGAGAACTACGACGTCGTGGTCGGACACGGCCTGCTCGGCCGGCTCGCCCCGGTCCTTGGCGAGCGGGTGCGGCGCGTGCTGGTGATCCACCCCAGGGCGCTGAGGGCGACCGGAGACGCCGTCCGCGAGTCGCTCGAGGCGGACGGGTTCACCGCCCTCACGGCGGAGATCCCCGACGCCGAAGAGGGGAAGCACATCCAGGTCGCGGCGTTCTGCTGGCAGGTGCTGGGCCAGAACGACTTCACCCGCTCCGACGCCATCGTCTCGGTGGGCGGGGGAGCGGTCACCGACGTGGCGGGCTTCGTCGCGGCAACCTGGCTGCGCGGCGTCCGGGTGGTGCACCTGCCCACGAGCCTGCTCGGCATGGTCGACGCCGCAGTGGGCGGCAAGACGGGCATCAACACCGCCGAGGGCAAGAACCTCGTCGGGGTCTTCCACCCGCCGGCGGCCGTCCTGGCGGACCTCGACGCGCTGGCCACCCTCCCCCGCAACGAACTGCTCACCGGCATGGCCGAGGTGGTCAAGTGCGGCTTCATCGCGGACCCCGCGATCCTCGACCTCATCGAGAAGGACCCCGAGGCCGTCGCGGACCCCGCCTCGGACGTGGTGCGCGAGCTGATCGAGCGCTCCATCGCGGTCAAGGCCAAGGTCGTCTCGGCGGACCTCAAGGAGTCCGGCCTGAGGGAGGTCCTCAACTACGGCCACACCCTCGGCCACGCGATCGAACTGGCGGAGCGCTACTCGTGGCGGCACGGCGCCGCGGTGAGCGTGGGCATGATGTTCGCCGCCGAGCTGGCGCGCAGCGTGGGACGCCTCGACGATGCCACGGCCGACCGCCACCGCACCATCCTGACCTCCCTCGGGCTGCCGACCACGTACCGCGGCGACCGCTGGCAGGCCCTCCTGGACGGCATGCGGCGGGACAAGAAGGCCCGCGGCGACCTCCTGCGCTTCGTGGTGCTCGACGACGTCGCCAAGCCCGGGATCCTCGAGGTTCCCGATGCGTCGCTGCTGTTCGCCGCCTACCAGGAGATCGCGCAGGGAGCCGCAGAATGATCAGCGACCGCCGCGAGTGGCCGGACGCGGGGTTCCCCGGCGTCGCGGTCAACCCGGAGACGTTGGACACAGAGATCATCGACGAGGAACGCTGTGCCGATGCCCTCGCCGCGAGCAGCGACCCCCGCGACCACGCGCTCGTCGAGCTGGCCCGCGGACACGTCAGCGCGGCCGCGGAGATCCTCGTGGAGGCCCGCTACACCGACCCGGAGTCCTTCCGTCTGAAGGTGCTCGAACTCGACGTGCTGCGCGCCGGCAACCGCAACGACCGCGCCGTGGAGCGGGCACAGCAGCTCCTGAGCGAGTCGAAGGGCACGCCCAACGAGGCGATGGTCCTGCAGTACCTGGGCAAGATCCAGTTCTCCCGCGGGAACTACGCCGCGGCGGAGAAGGCATTCTCCCAGGCGCTCGACCTCCGGGTCGCCGCCTCGGCCGATGCGAGCCTCATCTACTCCTCGACGGTGGCCCTCGGGCGGGCCCGGGAGCTGCGCAGCCGCGAGCAGTGACAGCCCACGGGGCGCGCTCTGGTTAGAATGGTCTGCGGATTTGACGAGACGAACGCAACGAGAGGCGCCACGTGGCAACCACCAACGACATCAAGAACGGCACCGTGCTGAACCTGGACGGCCAGCTGTGGAACGTCATCGAGTTCCAGCACGTGAAGCCGGGCAAGGGCGGTGCCTTCGTGCGCACCAAGCTGCGCAACGTGCTCTCGGGCAAGGTCGTCGACAAGACCTTCAATGCCGGCACCAAGATCGACACCGCCACGGTGGACCGCCGTGACTTCCAGTACCTGTACAAGGACGGCGCCGACTTCGTGTTCATGGACACGGACACGTACGACCAGATCACGGTCGCCGGCGAGACCGTCGGCAACGCGGCCAACTTCATGCTCGAGAACCAGACGGTGCTCATCGCGCTGCACGAGGGCAACCCGCTCTACGTCGAGCTCCCGCCGAGCGTGACGCTCGAGATCACCTACACCGAGCCGGGCCTGCAGGGCGACCGCTCGTCCGCCGGCACCAAGCCCGCCACCGTCGAGACCGGCTACGAGATCCAGGTTCCCCTCTTCCTCGAGACCGGCACCAGGGTCAAGGTCGACACCCGTGACGGCGGCTACCTGGGACGTGTCAACGACTAGTGAGCGCCCGTGGAAAGGCCCGTGCGCGGGCCCTCGACATCCTCTTCGAGGCCGAGCAGCGCGGTGTTCCGGCGTCGGTGGCCATCCAGGGCCGCCGGGACCGGACCGAGCAGGTGATCAACCCCTACACCGTCGAGATCGTGGACGGCGTGACCGCCAGGCAGTCCCAGATCGATGAGATCCTGAGGACCTACGCGCAGGGATGGACGCTCGAGCGCATGCCCTCGGTCGACCGCATCATCCTGCGCATCGGCCTGTGGGAGCTGCTCTTCAACGACGACGTCCCGGACGCAGTCGCCGTGAGCGAGGCCGTGGCCCTGGCCCGGACCATGTCCACCGACGAATCCCCGAGCTTCGTCAACGGGCTCCTCGGGCGGCTCCAGGAGCTCAAGCCGACGCTGCTGGCCTAACCGGCTCCACTTCGGCGGCCGCCCCGGCTCACAGCTGCGGGCGGCCGCCGGATACCCCGAGCAGCGCGTCACGTTCGCGGCCTATCCGGTCCAGGAGCTCCTGCTGGGCCGCGGCGTAGCCGCGCACGTCACGACCGCTGAGCACGCGCTGGCGCGCCGCCGCGAGGTCCGTCGCGGTACGGATGAATGACCGCATCGCGGGGCGCCTGCCCACGCCGCCTGCCCACCTCAGGCCCGCGCTGCGGCCCCGCGGCGTCGCGAGCATCTCGACCTCGAGGGGCGAGAACCAGCCGGCCTGGGCGTACTCCACCAGGCGCGCGTGCGTGAGCCGCGCCTCGGCCCGCCGCAGGAAGTACACCCCCAGCGCGGCCGCCCCGAACAGCGGGATCTGGACCAGGACGTAGAGGAGGAAGAAGTCCTCCCCGCCGCTGTTCCAGATGTTGTGCAGGAGCATGGCCGGGGCCAGGCCCACGAGGAATGCGCCTACGACCAGGCCCGGGCTCCAGCGCCGGGCGGCGAGCCCCATGATGAGCCCGAGCGTCCCCGTGAACATCGCGTGGGCGAACGGGGAGAGCACTCCGCGCATCGTGAAGATGACGGCCAGTGACGCGGCGGACCCGGAGGTCTCGCTGAAGAACCGGCCGAAGTAGAGGATGTTCTCCGTGAAGGCGAACCCCGCGGCGATCGTCATGCCGTAGACGATCCCGTCCACCGGCCCGTCGACATACTTGCGCGCCGCGAGCATGAGGATGAGCAGACCCAGCCCCTTGGTGCTCTCCTCGACGACGGGCGCCTCGACCGTGGCCAGGAACCGCAGCGTCGCGGCGGCGCCGGAGCGCGGTCCGAAGGCGTCGAGGAACAGCGGCTGGATCAACGCCGTCGCCGCGACCGACATGACGGCCCCCCAGACGAGGGCCAGGACGATCAGGCCCCGCGGCTCGGGCTCCCAGCGGTCCACGGCGAAGACCGCGAGCAGCACGATCGCCAGCGGGAACAGGGAGAGCACGAAGCCGACCAGCAGGCCGGAGCTCCCCGTGGCCCGCAGCAGGAAGGGAACCACCACGGCCAGCCCCGCGAGCAGCGCCGCGGCACCGCCGAGCAGCAGCGCGAGCGCCCCCGGGCGCATCCGCGGCCCGCGCGGGGGCGGCACCGCGAGCGGCGGCCACGCGCCGCCCGGCCCAGCCGCCGGCGCGGGCGCCAGGGGAGTGCCCGGTGCGGGCGCCGCCGGACCCGCGGGCGCTGCAGGCGGCTGCCACGGGCGCGGCGGAGGGACGTAGCTTCCGGGCTCGGGCTGCTCCCACCGCGGCGGCTCGTTGCTCGTCATGGCCCAAGGCTAGCGCCGCGTCGAGGCTTCCGGCCCGGCGGCGCGGGTGGGCGCGTGACGGCGCCCACACCGGGCATCCGGGGCGGCGGGGCCTGTGATAGCGTGGATCGACAGTTTTCCTCATTTAATTCCGTCCTGTGAGGCGGGGAAAGGGGTCTGCTGTGGCACCTGCCTCTGCAGAAGAGCGCAGCGTGAGTGCCGGCCGGGTTGTCCTCTCAGGGGGCGACATCGACCGCGCGCTGACGCGCATCGCGCACGAGATCCTCGAAGCCAACCGCGGCCCCGAAGGGATCGTCCTCCTCGGCATCCCGCGCCGGGGCTATCCTCTCGCCGTCCGGCTCGCGGCGAAGCTCGCCGCCGCCGATCCCGCGGTGGACCCGGCCGCCGTCGTCGGCCAGCTCGACATCACGATGTTCCGCGACGACCTCTCGCGGCAGCCCACCCGCCCGCCGGCCCGCACGATCCTTCCTGCCGGGGGGATCGACGACAAGGTGGTCGTGCTCGTCGACGACGTGCTGTTCTCCGGCCGCACCATCCGCGCCGCCCTCGATGCCCTCGTCGACCTCGGCCGGCCCCGCTCGGTGCGCCTGGCGGTGCTCGTCGACCGCGGCCACCGCGAGCTGCCGATCCGCGCCGACCATGTCGGCAAGAACCTGCCCACCTCCCGCGCCGAGAAGGTGCGCGTGCGCCTCGCCGAGGTCGACGCCGGCTCCGGCTTCCCCGAGGACCTCGTGGCCATCGAGGGCCCCGAGGAGGCGGCACACGGATGAAGCACCTGCTCTCGACGAAGGACCTCTCGGCCGAGGACGCGATCCGCATCCTGGACACCGCCGAGGAGATGAGCACGGTCAACTCCCGCGAGGTCAAGAAGCTGCCCGCCCTGCGCGGACGCACCGTGGTGAACCTGTTCTTCGAGGACTCGACCCGCACACGCATCTCCTTCGAGGCCGCCGCCAAGCGGCTCTCCGCAGACGTGATCAACTTCGCCGCGAAGGGCTCGTCCGTCTCGAAGGGGGAGTCCCTCAAGGACACCGCCCAGACGCTCGAGGCCATCGGCGCCGACGCGGTCGTCCTCCGCCACTCCGCCTCAGGCGCCGCCCACCGGCTCGCCGTGACCGACTGGATCAGCGCGGCGGTGGTCAACGCGGGCGACGGGACCCACGAGCACCCGACCCAGGCACTCCTCGACGCGTTCACGCTGCGGCGCCACCTCTCCCGCCTCTCGGGCACGCCGTCCGCGGGGGGCGACCTCGCAGGCGCGCGCGTCCTGATCGTCGGCGACATCCTGCACTCCCGCGTGGCCCGCTCGGACGTGTGGCTGCTGGCCACCCTCGGGGCGCACGTGACGCTCGTCGCGCCGCCGACGCTCCTGCCGATCGGTGTCGACGGGTGGCCGTGCGAGGTCACCTATGACCTCGACGAGGCCATCGCCTCGCGCCCGGATGCCATCATGATGCTGCGCGTCCAGGCCGAGCGGATGAACGCCTCCTACTTCCCCTCCACGGGCGAATACTCCCGCCGCTGGGGCCTCGGCGACGAGCGGTTCGCCCGCCTGTCGGAGCTGGGCCTGAAGGACACCGTCATCCTGCACCCGGGGCCGATGGTCCGAGGGCTCGAGATCTCCTCGGCCGCCGCGGACTCCGAGCGGTCCCAGGTCCTCAAGCAGGTCGCGAACGGTGTCTCCGTGCGCATGGCCGTGCTCTACCTGCTGATGTCCGGCGGATCCGCGGGGCACGCCGCGGCCGCCCCCGAGCTGAAGGAGACAGCCTCATGACGGCTTCGCCGCGCTACCTCGTCCGGGGCGCCTCCCTGTACGGCGAGACCTCCGCCGACCTCCTCATCGCCGACGGCGTGATCGCCGGGGTCGGGTCCGGACTCGACGCCTCCGGCGCCACCGTGGTCGACGCCGACGGCCTGGTCGCGCTGCCCGGGCTCGTGGACGTCCACACGCACCTGCGCGAGCCGGGCCGCGAGGACGCCGAGACCGTCGAGACGGGATCGAAGGCCGCCGCCCTGGGCGGCTACACGGCCGTGCACGCGATGGCCAACTCGAATCCGGTCGCCGACACCGCGGGCGTGGTCGAGCAGGTCGCACACCTCGGACGCCGCGCCGGCTGGGCGGACGTGCGTCCCGTCGGGGCCGTGACCGTGGGCCTGAAGGGCGAGCGGCTCGCGGAGCTCGGCGCCATGGCCGAGTCCGCCGCGGCCGTGCGGATGTTCTCCGACGACGGCATGTGCGTCCATGACCCGGTCCTCATGCGCCGTGCCCTCGAGTACGTCAAGGCCTTCGACGGCGTCGTCGCCCAGCACGCGCAGGAACCGCGGCTCACCGCGGGCGCGCAGATGAACGAGGGCGCCGTGTCCTCGGTCCTCGGCCTCCCGGGCTGGCCCGCGGTGGCGGAGGAGAGCATCATCGCCCGCGACGTCCTCCTCGCCCAGCACGTGGGCTCGCGCCTGCACGTGTGCCACGTCTCCACCGCCGGGTCGGTCGAGATCATCCGCTGGGCCAAGGCCCGCGGCATCGACGTGACGGCGGAGGTCACCCCGCACCACCTGGTGCTCACCGACGAGCTCGTGCGCACCTACGATCCGGTGTACAAGGTCAATCCGCCGCTGCGGACGCACGACGACGTCGAGGCGCTCCGCGCGGCCCTCGCCGACGGCACCATCGACGTCGTCGGGACCGACCACGCCCCCCACCCGAGCGAGCACAAGGAGTGCGAGTGGGTGCAGGCGGCCATGGGGATGACGGGCCTCGAGACGGCGCTCTCGGTGGTCCAGCTGGCGATGGTCGAGACCGGCCTCATGGGCTGGCGGGACGTGGCACGCGCGATGTCCGAGGCACCCGCGAGGATCGGACGGGACAGCGACCACGGCCGTCCGCTCGCCGAGGGCGAGCCCGCGCACCTGGTCCTCGTGGACCCGGCCGCCCGGTGGACGGTGGACCCGGCTGCCCAGGCCACCAAGGGCCGCAACTCGCCCTTCGCGGGCCGCGAGCTGCCCGGACGGGTCATGGCGACCTTCTACGCGGGCCATCCGACGGTGCTCGACGGCGTGCTCAACGCCCCGCACCCCGCGTTCGCCGGCGCCCACGCAGGGGAGCGCTGATGGACCGCCTGGGACCGGGCCTGGCGATGCTCGCCCTGGCCGTGGTCCTCGCCGGCCTCATGTGGCTCGGATGGCGCGGCCGGCTCAGACGGCAGTCCGGGATCCCGGCGCCCCGTCCGGTCCCGGCGGACGCCGGCGCCGAGCGCTACCGATGCAGCGGCCAGTATGTCGTCACGACCACGGCGGGGGACTGGCTCGACCGCGTGGCGGCCCACGGCCTCGGAGTGCGGACAGGGGCGGACGCCGTGGTCCTCGACGGCGGCGTGGCGTTCGACCGGTCGGGCGCCAGAGCCGTCTTCATCCCGCGGGAGGACCTGCAGGATGTGGGCCTCGCCTCCGGGATGGCCGGGAAGTTCGTCGAGAAGGACGGCCTCGTCGTCGTCGGCTGGCTCCTCGGGGAGACCGCCGTCGAGACGGGGTTCCGCCCCCGCTACGCCGAAGAGAAGAACGCCCTCGTGGCGGCAATCGAGAATGTGATGGGTTCCGCGGCCGGACGCGCCGCGGGTCAGGGAAAGAGTGAGCAGTGACTGAGAACGCCACCAGCGTGCCAGAGGCAGGGACAGCGGCAGCCGCAGGCGGCCCGGCGCAGGGCACCAGGACGCGGCAGCCCGCCGTCCTCGTGCTCGAGGACGGGACGACGTTCCGCGGCCACAGCTACGGCGCCGTCGGAACCACCCTCGGCGAGGCCGTCTTCGCGACCGGCATGACCGGGTACCAGGAGACGATCACCGATCCGTCCTACGCGCGGCAGATCGTCGTCCAGACCGCGCCGCACATCGGCAACAC
Source organism: Sinomonas sp. RB5 (assembly GCF_054063535.1). NCBI lineage: Bacteria > Bacillati > Actinomycetota > Actinomycetes > Micrococcales > Micrococcaceae > Sinomonas > Sinomonas sp. RB5. The sequence continues at coordinate 182,753 of NZ_JBSSGJ010000005.1, read as the reverse complement.
GGGAGTGAACAGCGAGGACGCCGAGTCCCGCCGCATCTGGGTCGCCGGCTACGTGGTCCGCGACCCCGCGCGCCGACCGTCCAACTGGCGCAGCGAGCGCAGCCTGGACGAGGAGCTCGAGGCCCAGGGAATCGTCGGCATCCAGGGTGTCGACACGCGCGCGATCACCCGCCACCTGCGCGAGCACAAGACGATGCGCGCCGCCATCTTCTCCGGCGACGCCGCGCGCCGCCCCGACCAGGAGCTGCTGGAGGCCGTGCGCGCGAGCGCGCCCATGGAGGGAGCCCGCCTGGCCGAGGAGGTCAGCGTGGACACCGCCTACACGGTCGAGCCGGCCGAGCACGGCTGGGAGGGCGAGCCCCGCTTCACGATCGCGGCCATCGACCTCGGCATCAAGGCCATGACCCCCCACCGCTTCGCCGAGCGGGGAGTCCGGGTGCACGTGCTCCCCGCCACCGCGACCATCGAGGACGTGCGGGCCGTCGGCCCCGACGGCTTCTTCATGTCCAACGGCCCGGGCGACCCGGCCACGGCGGACGCCCAGGTGCGCCTGCTGCGCTCGGTGCTCGATGAGAAGCTGCCCTACTTCGGCATCTGCTTCGGCAACCAGATCCTCGGCCGGGCCCTCGGCTTCGGGACGTACAAGCTGCGCTACGGCCACCGCGGGATCAACCAGCCCGTCATGGACCGCCGCACCGGCAAGGTCGAGATCACGAGCCAGAACCACGGCTTCGCCGTCGACGCCCCGCTCGAGGGCGCGACCGCCGCGCCGGAGGAGCGCTACGGCCGCGTCGAGGTCTCCCACGTCAGCCTCAACGACCAGGTCGTCGAGGGCCTCGCGTGCCTCGACATCCCGGCGTTCTCCGTCCAGTACCACCCCGAGGCCGCGGCCGGCCCGCACGACGCCGCGTACCTGTTCGACCGCTTCATCGACCTGATGGAGTCGTCGTCCGCGAGCACCAAGACCCCTGAGACCGAGGAAGCGAAGAAGTAATGCCCAAGCGCACAGACCTGAAGAGCGTCCTGGTCATCGGCTCCGGCCCGATCGTGATCGGCCAGGCCGCAGAGTTCGACTACTCCGGCACGCAGGCCATCCGGGTGCTCAAGGAGGAGGGCCTGCGGGTCATCCTCGTCAACTCGAACCCGGCCACGATCATGACCGACCCGGAGCTCGCGGACGCGACCTATGTCGAGCCCATCACCCCGGACGTCGTGGAGAAGATCATCGCCAAGGAGCGCCCGGACGCGGTCCTGCCGACCCTCGGCGGACAGACCGCCCTCAACACGGCGATCGCGCTCGACAAGAACGGCGTGCTCGAGAAGTACGGCGTCGAGCTCATCGGCGCGAACGTCGACGCGATCGAGCTCGGCGAGGACCGCGAGAAGTTCAAGGGCGTCGTCGAGCGCTGCGGCGCGGAGAGCGCCCGCAGCCACATCGTCCACACCATGGACGAGGCGCTCACCGCCGTCGAGGACCTCGGCTACCCCGTCGTGGTCCGCCCCTCCTTCACGATGGGCGGCCTCGGCTCCGGCATGGCCTACAACGAGGAGGACCTGCACCGCATCGCCGGCGCCGGCCTCCAGTACAGCCCGACCACCGAGGTGCTCCTCGAGGAGAGCATCCTCGGCTGGAAGGAGTACGAGCTCGAGATGATGCGCGACAAGAACGACAACGTCGTGGTCGTGTGCTCGATCGAGAACTTCGACCCCGTCGGCGTGCACACCGGAGACTCCATCACCGTCGCCCCGGCACTGACGCTCACCGACCGCGAGTACCAGAAGCTGCGCGACGTCGCGATCGCCGTCATCCGCGAGGTCGGCGTGGACACGGGCGGCTGCAACATCCAGTTCGCGGTCGACCCCGCCACCGGCCGCGTCGTCGTGATCGAGATGAACCCGCGCGTCTCCCGCTCCTCCGCCCTGGCCTCCAAGGCCACCGGCTTCGCGATCGCCAAGATCGCCACGAAGCTCTCCCTCGGGTACACGCTCGACGAGATCCCGAACGACATCACCCAGAAGACGCCGGCCAGCTTCGAGCCGACGCTCGACTACGTGGTCGTCAAGGTGCCGCGCTTCGCGTTCGAGAAGTTCCCCGCCGCCGACCCGACCCTCACCACGACCATGAAGAGCGTCGGCGAGGCGATGGCCCTCGGCCGCAACTTCACCGAGGCCCTGCAGAAGGCGCTGCGTTCCCTCGAGCAGAAGGGCGCCCAGCTCGACTTCTCGCCGGTCCCGGACTACGAGGTCGCCGACCTCGTCGAGCAGGCCAAGCGCCCCACCACGCAGCGCCTCGCCCAGGTGCAGCGTGCCCTCCTCGGCGGCGCGACCGTCGAGGAGCTGTTCGAGGCGACGAAGATCGATCCCTGGTTCCTCGACCAGCTCGTCCTCCTGAACGAGATCGCGGCGGAGATCAAGGCCGCCCCGGCGCTCACCGAGGAGGTGCTCCGGCTCGCCAAGCGCCACGGCTTCTCGGACGAGCAGATCGCGGCGCTGACCCACTCCTCGGAGGCCGTGGTCCGCGGCGTCCGCCAGGCGCTCGGGGTCCGCCCGGTGTACAAGACCGTGGACACGTGCGCGGCCGAGTTCGCCGCGTACACCCCGTACCACTACTCGTCCTACGACGAGGAGGACGAGGTCGAGCTCCACAAGAAGCCCTCCATCATCATCCTCGGCTCCGGCCCCAACCGGATCGGCCAGGGCATCGAGTTCGACTACTCGTGCGTCCACGCCACCATGGCGCTGCGCAAGGCCGGCTACGAGACCGTCATGGTCAACTGCAACCCCGAGACCGTCTCCACCGACTACGACATCTCCACGCGCCTGTACTTCGAGCCGCTCACGCTCGAGGACGTGCTCGAGGTCATCGCCGCAGAGGAGCGCACGGGCGGCGTCATCGGGGTGTTCGTCCAGCTCGGCGGCCAGACGCCCCTCAAGCTGGCCCAGCAGCTCGCCGACGCGGGCGTGCCGATCCTCGGCACCTCGCCCGAGGCGATCGACCTCGCCGAGCACCGCGGCGCGTTCGCCAAGGTGCTCGACGACGCCGGCCTCGTCGCGCCGAAGAACGGCACCGCCGTCTCCTTCGAGGAGGCGCGGCGCATCGCGGACGAGATCGGCTACCCGGTCCTCGTGCGGCCCTCGTACGTGCTCGGCGGCCGCGGCATGGAGATCGTCTACGACGAGCCCAACCTGCGCCGCTACATCGACAACGCGACCGAGATCACCCCGGACCACCCGGTCCTGATCGACCGCTTCCTCGAGGACGCGATCGAGATCGACGTCGACGCCCTCTACGACGGCACCGACCTGTACCTGGGCGGGATCATGGAGCACATCGAGGAGGCCGGCATCCACTCCGGCGACTCCGCGTGCGTGCTGCCGCCGGTCACCCTCGGCACCGACGTGGCCGAGCGCGTCCGGGCCGCCACCGAGGCGATCGCCGAGGGCGTCGGCGTCCGCGGGCTCATCAACATCCAGTTCGCCCTCGCCGCGGACGTCCTCTACGTGCTCGAGGCCAACCCGCGCGCCTCCCGCACCGTGCCGTTCGTCTCGAAGGCCACCGGCGTCCAGCTCGCCAAGGCCGCCGCGCTCATCGGCACGGGCGTGACGATCAAGCAGCTGCGCAGCGCGTACCGGATGCTGCCCGAGACCGGCGACGGCGCGGTGCTGCCCGAGAGCGCGCCCGTGGCCGTGAAGGAGGCCGTGCTCCCGTTCAGCCGCTTCCGCACGCCCGAGGGCACGGTCGTGGACAGCCTGCTCGGTCCGGAGATGCGCTCCACCGGCGAGGTCATGGGCATCGACAAGCACTTCGACACGGCGTTCGCCAAGAGCCAGGCCGCGGCGAACAGCTCGCTGCCGACCTCGGGCCGGGTGTTCGTCTCGGTGGCAAACCGGGACAAGCGCTCGATCATCATGGCGGTGAAGAAGCTCTCCGACCTCGGCTTCGAGATCCTCTCCACGGGCGGCACCGCCGCCGTGCTCAACCGCAACGGCATCAGCGCCACCGTGGTGCGCAAGGTCAGCGACGGCGGCGAGGGCACGATCGTGGACCTGGTCAACGACGGCAAGGTCGACATGGTCTTCAACACGCCCTCCGGCGGCGCCGCGCGCGGCGACGGCTACGAGATCCGGGCCGCCGCCACGTCGGTGGGCAAGCCCTGCATCACGACGGTCGCGGAGTTCAACTTCGCGGTCCTCGCGATCGAGGCCATGCGCAGCTTCGAGTGGGACGTCACGAGCCTGCAGGAGCACGCCGCCTCGGTCCGCGGCGCGTCGGCTGCGTCGGCCGAGCTGGCCGCGGAGCCGGCCCGTGCCTGAGCCCGCCGGCCTCCCGGCGAGCCGCGCGCCCTTCGGCGAGCGGCTCGCCGGGGCCATGGCCGCCAGGGGCCCGCTGTGCGTCGGGGTCGACCCGCACCCGTCGCTGCTGGCCGCCTGGGGGCTGACGGACGACGCCGAGGGCCTCCGCCGCTTCTCGGCCGCGGTCCTCGAGGGGGTCGCCGACGTCGCTGCGGCGCTCAAGCCGCAGGTCGCCCTCTACGAGCGTCACGGCTCTGCCGGGATCGCGGCGCTCGAGGAGCTCCTCGCGGCGTCGGCCGACGCCGGACTGCTCACGATCGCCGACGCGAAGCGCGGGGACATCGGCTCCACCATGGCGGCGTACGCCGAGGCCTGGCTGGGGGAGGGGTCCCCGCTCGCGGCGGATGCCGTCACCCTCAGCCCGTACCTCGGGTTCGAGTCGCTGCGTCCCGCGCTCGACACCGCCGCGGAGACCGGCCGCGGCGTGTTCGTGCTCGCGCTGACCTCCAACCCCGAGGGCGCCTCGGTCCAGCACGTGGGCGGCGAGGCCTCCGTGGCCCGCCGCATCGTGGATGCCGCGGCCGCGGAGAACCGCCGGTACGCGGGCGCTGAACGGGGCCACGGCTCCGTGGGCCTCGTGGTGGGCGCCACGGTCGGGGACGCCATCGGCCGCCTCGGCCTCGACCTGGCCGCGATGGGCGGCCCGATCCTCGCCCCGGGCCTCGGCGCCCAGGGAGCCACCCCCGCAGTCCTGAAGGAGACCTTCGGGCCCGCCTACACCCGGGTGCTGGGGACGTCCAGCAGGGACATCCTCGCGGGCGGCCCCGGGCCGCAGGGAGTGCGTGCCCGTGCGGAGCGGACCCTCGAGGGCTTGCGGGGCTGAGTCGCGCCGGTCTACGTTCTAGGGGAGTCCGCGTGCCGCTGTGGCCGCGGGCTCCCGAGCGATCCGGGCGAGCACGGAGGCGGCGCAGTGGCCTTGGAACCCCTGACACCCGAGGAGAGGCGCGCGGCGCTGGGGAAGGCGGTCGAGGCGCGCGGGACCCGTTCGCGCGCCAAGGCAGCGCTCCAGTCGGGTGAGCTGACCGTCGAGGAGCTCCTCGCCCAGGCGGACCACGACGAGGCGCTCGCACGGCTGAGGGTCACCGAGATGCTCGAGTCCCTCCGCGGCATCGGACCGGTGCGCGCCCGGGCGATCCTCGCCACACTCGGCATCGCTCCGAGCCGCCGCCTCAGGGGCCTCGGCGTCCACCAGCGGCGGGCGCTGGTAGATTTTCTGGCAGGCTGAAGCATGCCCGGGGCGCCCCGGGCTCTGACGAAGGGACAGCGTGGAGCACGCACAGGGCCAGACGGCCGCAACCGAGGCCGGGCACGGCGGGCTGACCGTCCTCGCGGGACCCACCGCTGTGGGCAAGGGCACGGTCTCGACCTACATCCGGGACACCTATCCGGAGGTGTGGCTCTCGGTGTCGGCCACGACCCGGGCCCCGCGCGAGGGCGAGGTCGACGGGGTGCACTACTACTTCGTGGGCCCCACCGAGTTCGAGCGGCTCGTCGCCGAGGGTGCGTTCCTCGAGTGGGCCGTGGTCCACGGGCAGAACCGCTACGGCACGCTGCGCCGCACCGTCCAGGAGGCGATCGCCGCCGGGAAGCACGTCCTGCTCGAGATCGACCTCCAGGGCGCGCGGCAGGTGAAGGCAGCGATGCCGGACGCGCAGTTCGTGTTCCTGGCCCCTCCGAGCTGGGACGAAATGGTGCGCCGCCTGCGCGGCCGCGGCACCGAAACGGCCGAGGAACAGCAGCGCCGGCTCGAAACGGCTAAAATAGAGCTCGCTGCCGAGCCCGAGTTCGACGTCACCGTCGTCAACGACGACGTGAAGCGCGCGGCAGATGAGCTTGTGTCACTCATGGGACTGACGCCGCACGCCCGGCCCGCGTCGCGCTAGCGCGCCGGCCATCCGCTAAGAAAGAGCATTGGAGACCAACTGTGTCCTCGACCCCCGAAGGCATCATCAACCCGCCGATCGACGACCTCCTCACGAAGTCCGACTCCAAGTACGGCCTCGTGATCTTCGGCGCGAAGCGTGCCCGGCAGATCAACGCCTACTACGCCCAGCTGCACGAGGGCCTCTTCGAGTACGTCGGCCCCCTCGTCGACACCCGCCTGAATGAGAAGCCGCTCTCCATCGCCCTGCGCGAGATCAACGAGGGTCTCCTCGTCGCAACCCCCGCCGCCGAGGAAGAGGCCCCCGCGGAGTCCGAGGACCAGTAGGGGCCGGGAGCCAGGAGGAGGTCGGCTGCGTGCGCGTGGTCCTGGGGGTCGGCGGCGGGATCGCCGCGTACAAGGCGGCCCTGCTGCTGCGGCTGTTCACCGAGGCCGGGCACGACGTCACGGCGGTGCCCACCGAGGCCGCGCTCAGCTTCGTCGGCAAGGCGACGTGGGAGGCCCTCTCGGGCAAGCCGGTCCGCACCGACGTCTTCGAGGCCGTCGAGACCGTCAACCATGTGCGCCTCGGCCACGAGGCCGATCTGGTGGTCGTGGCTCCCGCGACCGCTGACCTGCTCGCCCGCGCCGCGGGCGGCCACGCCGACGACCTCCTGACCACCACGCTCCTCATGGCCCACTGCCCGGTGCTGCTCGCGCCGGCCATGCACACCGAGATGTGGCAGCATCCTGCCACCCAGGCCAACGTGGCGCTCCTGCGCGAGCGGGGGGTGAACGTCCTCGACCCCGCCTCCGGGCGCCTCACGGGCGCGGACTCGGGCCCCGGCCGGCTCCCGGAGCCGGAGGAGATCTTCGGCGCCGCCCTCGCCCTCGTGGGCGAAGCCTCGCAGGACGACGCCGGCCGCCCCTCCCGGCCGCTGGCAGGCCGCCGCGTCCTGGTCTCCGCGGGCGGCACCCGCGAGCCCCTCGACCCCGTGCGCTTCCTCGGCAACCGCTCCTCCGGCAAGCAGGGCGCCGCCCTCGCGCGCGCGGCCGCGGAGGCGGGCGCCGACGTCACCCTGGTCGCCGCCCACATGGACGTCCCGGCGCCCCAAGGCGCCCGGGTCGTCAGCGTGGGCTCTGCGCTCGACCTGCGCGAGGCCATGCTCGCCGAGGCCCCGGGCGCCGACGTCGTCATCATGGCCGCCGCCGTGGCCGACTTCCGCCCCTCCGAGCCGCAGGCCAGCAAGATCAAGAAGCGCGATGACGCCGCCGATCCCGTCATCACCCTCGTCCGCAACCCCGACGTCCTGGTGGAGCTCGTGCAGCGGCGGAACGACGCCGAGCCCGGCCAGCTGATCGTGGGCTTCGCCGCGGAGACCGGCGACGACACCTCGAGCGCCCTCGACTACGGCAGGGCGAAGCTCGCCCGCAAGGGGTGCGAGCTGCTCGTCCTGAACGAGGTCGGCGCCGACGCGACGGGGTCGGAGCGCGTCTTCGGCCGGGACAGCAATTCTGTGCTCATCCTCGCCCGCGACGGCGAGCCCGAGCACGCGGCGGGCAGCAAGGACGAGGTGGCTGCCGCCGTCGTGCGCCGGATCACCCGTGAGCTCGCCGCCCGCACGACCCAGTAGAGTGGACCAGTGACCCACGCTCCCGATTCCGGCACCACTGCCCTGCGCCTCTTCACCTCCGAATCCGTGACCGAGGGGCATCCCGACAAGATCTGCGACCAGATCAGCGACTCCATCCTCGACGCGCTCCTCGCGGCCGATCCGGAGTCCAAGGTCGCGGTGGAGACGATGGCCACCACCGGCCTGGTCCACGTCGCGGGCGAGGTCACGACGGACGCGTACGTCGAGATTCCGCAGATCGTGCGCAACACCATCCTCGGGATCGGCTACGACTCCTCGGCCAACGGCTTCGACGGCGCGCGGTGCGGCGTGTCGGTCTCGATCGGCCAGCAGTCCTCCGACATCTTCGACGGCGTGTTCAACTCCCTCGAGTCCCGCGAGGGCACGATGGAGGACGAGTACGACCTCCAGGGTGCCGGCGACCAGGGCATCATGTTCGGCTATGCCTCGGATGAGACGGCCACCTACATGCCCACGCCGATCTGGCTCGCCCACCGCCTCTCCGAGCGCCTGACCGAGGTGCGCAAGAACGGCGAGCTCGCGTACCTGCGGCCCGACGGCAAGACCCAGGCGACCGTGGGCTACGACGGCGACCGCCCCGTGAGCGTCGAGACCATCGTCATCTCGAGCCAGCACGCCGAGGGCACCGACCTCGCCACCCTGCGCGCCGACCTCGCGGACCACGTCGTCAAGCCTGTCCTGGCCCTGGCCGAGCTCGAATCGGACCACGTTCGCAGCATCCTCAACCCCGCCGGCGCCTTCATCATCGGCGGCCCCGTCGGAGACGCCGGCCTGACCGGCCGCAAGATCATCGTCGACACCTACGGCGGGTTCGCGCGCCACGGCGGCGGGGCCTTCTCCGGCAAGGACCCGTCGAAGGTGGACCGCTCCGCCGCGTACGCGATGCGCTGGGTCGCGAAGAACGTCGTCGCCGCAGGCCTCGCGCGGCGCGCCGAGATCCAGGTGGCCTACGCGATCGGGCAGGCCCGCCCCGTGGGGATCTATGTCGAGACGTTCGGCACCGAGAGCGTGGACCCGCTGCGCATCAGCGCGGCCGTGAGCGAGGTCTTCGACCTGCGGCCACGGGCCATCATCGAGGCGCTCGACCTCAAGCGCCCCATCTACGCCAAGACCGCCGCCCATGGTCACTTCGGCCGCGAGGAGCCGGACTTCACTTGGGAGCGGCTGGACCGCGTCCAGGATCTGAAGGACTTCTTCGGGGCGTGAGCCGCGTCAGGCGCGGGCGATGAGCGCGAGCCAGCAGCCCGCCGAGCCCGTCCAGCCGTCGCTGCTGTCCGGCTTCCCGCTGCCCGAGCAGGCCCCGCCCGGTCCGCGGCCGGCGCGTGAGCTGCCGGTGGCGCGCGTGTGCGTCGAGTCCCCACTGCCCCAGCTGGACCGGCTCTTCGACTACCTCGTGACGGAGGAGCTGGACAGCGCAGCCACGCCGGGCGTGCGCGTCAAGGTCCGCATCGCCGGCCGCGAGCATGTCGGGTTCCTGCTCGAACGGCGCGATTCGTCCGACGCCGGGGTGCGGCTCTCGCCGCTGGGCGCCGTGCTCTCGCCGCTGCCCGTCCTGGCTCCCGAGATCGCCGAGCTCGCCTCCGCCGTCGCCGAGCGGTGGGGCGGCGCCCTCGGCGATGTCCTGCGCTTCGCCGTCCCGCCGCGGGCCGTCAAGGTCGAGGCCGAGTTCGCCGCGCGGGCCGGGAAGCCCGCCCCGGCCGCCCCCGAGCCGCCGGCCGCGCCGCGCGCCGACGCCGGCTGGAGCGAGCTGAACCCCGGCAGCGCGTTCCTGCGCCACGTGGCTGCCGGCGGGAGCCCGCGGGCGGTCCTGCAGACCGCCCATGGCTACGGGCCCGCCGCGTGGCCGCACACCATCGCCGCCGCCGTGGCGGCCGCACGCTCCTCGGGGCGGGGGGCCCTCGTGGTGGTCCCCGACCGGCGGGACCTCGACCGGGTGCACGCGGCGCTCCAGGCAGCGCTCCCCGGCGATCCGGCCGTGAGGCTCTCGGCGGAGGACGGCCCCAGCGCCCGATCCCGGGCCTTCCTCGAGCTCCTCACCGGCAGGGCGCGGATCGCGGTGGGGACCCGCGGGGCCGTGTTCGCCCCCGTGCAGGACCTCGGGCTCGTGGTCTGCTGGGACGACGGCGACGACCTGTACCTCGAGCCGCGGGCGCCCTACTTCCACGCCCGCGAGGTCCTGCTCCTGCGCGCCGACCAGGCCGGCTGCGCGGCGCTGCTCGCGGGCCACGCCGTCTCGGTCGAGGCCCAGCGACTGGTCGAGTCGGGCTGGCTGCAGCGCATCGCTCCGGGCAGGGCGGCGCTGCGCGCCTCCACGCCCCGGATCACGAGCACGGCGGACAGCATCGAATCCGCGCGCGACCCGCTCGCCCGCGTCGCGCGGCTGCCGCACGCGGCCTGGCAGGCGGCCCGCGAGGCCCTCGCCGAGGGCCCGGTGCTCGTGCAGGTGGCCCGGGCGGGCTACGCCCCGTCGCTCGCCTGCGAGCGCTGCCGCGAGCCGGCGCGGTGCCGGCACTGTTCCGGGCCGCTCGCCGAGCAGCCCTCGGGCCGCGAGCGCCTCGTGGCCTGCCGGTGGTGCGGGACACCCGAGCTCGCCTTCTCCTGCCGTGTCTGCGGAGCCCACGCCTTCAGGCGCACCGCGATCGGCGCCCTGCGCACGGCCGAGGAGCTCGGCCGGGCCTTCCCCGGAGCGGTCGTGGTCACCTCGGCCGGCGACTCGGTCAAGTCCGAGGTCCCGGGGTCGCCGGCCCTCGTCGTGGCCACGGTCGGGGCCGAGCCCCTGGCGCCCGAGGGCTACGCCGCCGCGCTCCTCCTCGACGGGGAGGCGCTCCTGCGCCGGGAGAGCCTGCGCGCGCCCGAGGAGGCCCTCCGCCGGTGGCTCAATGCGGCCGCGCTCGTGCGCCCGGCCTCGGCCGGCGGCCGGGTGGTCATCACCGCAGGGGAGAGCGAGGCGCTGGCCGCCCTCGTGCGCTGGGATCCGGCGGGGTTCGCCTCACGGGAGCTAGCCCTGCGGCGCGAGCTGTCGCTGCCGCCGGCGGTGCGCACCGCGGCGGTCACCGGTGCCATGGGCGACGTCGAGGCGTTCCTCGACGTCGCGCGGGACGTGACGTCGCTGGCGGGGGTGCGCCTCGTGGGGCCCGTCCCGGGCGAACCGGCGCAGGCCCTCGCCTTCTTCCCGATCGCCGCGGGTCCGGCCGTGGCCCGCGGCCTGCACGCGGCACGGATCTCCCTCGCCGTGCGGCGCTCCGGCGGCCCGGTGACCCTCCGCCTCGACGCCCCCGACCTGCTGTGAGCGATCTGCTGTGAGCGGCCCGGCCCGCGCCCCGCGGGGCGCGGACGTGCCGCAGGGGATCAGCGGCGCCGGCTGCGCCGTGCGTGGGAGTTGATGGCCTCGCGGGCGGCGGCGAGCAGCGCCTCGGCGGACGCGTCCCAGCTGAACGTCGCGGCCTGGGCACGGGCCTCGGCGGACGCCGCCTCCCAGGCGCCGGGGGCCTCGAGCGCGCGGACGGCGGCGGCGAAGTCGGCGGGCGAGTCAGGGTCGACGTAGGACGCCCCCGCGCCGCCGACCTCGCGGAAGATCGGGATGTCGCTCGCGACCACGGGCGTCCCGAGGCTCATCGCCTCGACGAGGGGCAGCCCGTAGCCCTCGGAGCGGGACAGGCTCACCAGCGCAGTGGTGCGCCTCAGGAGCGCCTCGTAGTCCTCCTCCGACACGCCGCCGTGGAAGACGACGCGGGCCCCGGCCGGGACGAGGGACTCGAGCTCGGCGCGCCGGGCGGGTGAGATCCGCGAGAGGAGGTGCAGCTCGTAGTCCGCGAGATGCCCCATGCCCGCGATCACCGTCTCGACGTTCTTGTACGGCATGAAGGACCCCATGTACAGCAGGGTCTTCTCGGCGCCGGCCGCCGCAGGCCTCGGCTCGCGGCCGCCCTGCGGGGCGTTGCCGACGATCCGGACGGGGCGGCGGGTGAGACGCTTCTCGGACATGAGCCAGCGGGTCGTGTGGCTCACGGTGGCGACCACGTCGGCCCGGTTCAGCAGCACCCGCTGGGGCCAGTACGCGCGGTGGTACAGGCGCCACAGCACGCGTACGGGCGCGGGGAGGAACCCGGGCGGCTCGGGGTGCTCGTAGTAGATGAGGTCGTGCAGGGTGAGGATGAGCGGGTAGCGCCGCCCCCACGAGCCCATCGTCTGCATGGGGCAGAACACGACGTCGGGCCGGAGCCGGTTGACCTGGGCGGCGATGAACAGCTCGCGGGGAGACAGCGGGCTCGTCACCTTGACGTGGGGCACGGGCGGCAGGAGTGCTAGCTGCCGGTCGTCGCTGATGAGCATGGCGACGTCGGCCCGGCGCGCCACTGCCTCGATGAGGCTCGCGCCGAACCGGCTGATGCCGTCGTGCTGGTCCGTGCGCGTGAAGCGGGCGTCGATGAGGATCCTCATGCCGTCCTCTCGGAGATGAAGTCGGCGATCGCGGCCGCCGCCGGACCGGGCGTCTCGTAGTGGATGAGATGTCCGACCCCGGGGACCACGGTCAGGCGCGAATCGGCCAGCCGGGCGTGGAAGCGCCGCACATCCGGCAGTGCGGCGATCTCGTCCCGCTCGCCCGCCACGAGCAGCACCGGAAGGTGCAGCTGGTCCGCGACCTCCGCCGCGTCGTGGGAGATCGAGGCCCGGAACGACTCCAGCAGCGAGGACCGCGTGGCGAACTCGCTGAAGTGCTCGCGGTGCTGCCCGTGGACGAAGGCCCGCAGGCCGGCGTCGCGGGTCTTCGCCATGGCCTCGCTCATGAGGCGCACCACAGCGCGGCTGCGCAGCAGGGCGGTGCCCGGTCGGGCCGGGAGGGCGGCGGCGCCCCAGTAGTAGAACTCGGCGAGCCGGCTGAGGACGGCCTGGGGCCCCTCGAGGGCCGGTGCCGAGATCGGATTGACCAGGACGAGCCGCTCGAAGCGGCCCGGGTGCCGTGCCATGAAGTGCGCCGCGACGATGGACCCGAAGGAGTGCCCCAGCAGCACCGTGTCCGGCCCGAGGGCGAGCCCGTCGGCGAGGAAGGCGAGCCAGCGGACGTAGCCGTCGATCGAATGCTCGCCGGCCAGGACGCCGGAGGCGCCGAAGCCGGGCAGGTCCGGCATGACGAACCGCACGTCGGGGAGGGCATCGACGATCCGCAGCAGTCCGTGGTGCGTGCCGCGGAAGCCATGGACCGCGAGGACGGTCGGTGCGTCGGCGCTCGGCGGTGTCGCCGGCCGGCTGACCGGCTCATAGGTGAAGACCGCCGTGGGCGCGCCCGCGACGTCGACGGTATCGAGGCGCTCCCGCGCTGCCAGCTGCTGGGACAGGAACGGCTCTGCGGCCAGCGTCATGGGGGTCATGTCCTTCTCAGTTGACGTCATCGGGGTGGGAGCCGCTGCGGAAGCCCCGGTCGAGGCCGGCGATCCGCTCCCGTTCGCCGTCGGCGAGCGCGAAGCCGAACACGTCCGCGTTCTCGCGGATGCGCTGCGGGCTGCTCGCCTTCGGGATCACGATCGTCCCCTCCTCGAGGTGCCAGCGGATCACCGCCTGGGCCACGCTCACGCCGTGCGCCTCGGCGATCCCGCGCAGCACCGGGTCCTCGAGGATGTGCCCGCGCGCGAGCGGGGACCAGGCCTCGGTGGCAATGCCGAGCTCAGCGTGGAGCGCGCGCAGCTCGCGCTGCTGCAGCCACGGGTGGAGCTCGACCTGGTTCACGGCAGGCGCCTCGCCGGTCGCGTCGACGAGGCGGCGCAGGTGCTCGGGCTGGAAGTTGCTCACGCCGACAGCGCGGACCCTTCCGTCCTCGCGCAGCCGGATCAGCGCGCGATACGTGTCGACGTACAGGTCCCGGCGCGGGCACGGCCAGTGGATGAGGCACAGGTCCACCACATCCAGCCCGAGTTCGGCCTGGCTGCGGTCGAAGGCCCGCAGGGCGGCGTCGTACCCCTGGTCCGTGTTCCAGATCTTCGTGGTGACGAACAGCTCGGTGCGGTCGAGGCGGCCGGAGGGGGCGTCGTCGGACATCGCCCGGCGGACGGCGCGGCCCACGCCCGCCTCGTTGCCGTACATGGCCGCCGTGTCGAGGCTCCGGTACCCGGCCGCGATGGCGTCGCCCGCGAGCCGCTCCGCATCCTCGGGCGGCACCTTGTACAGGCCGAACCCGAGCTGGGGGATGGCCACGCCGCGGGCAAGGGGGACCGTGGGGGAGGCGATCATGGTCTCCACCCTACCGGCGTGCCCGGCCGGAGCAGCCGACCGTCCGGCAGCCGCACTAGGCGTGCTCGGTCAGCAGGGCCCGGCCGGTCGCCTCGTCCACGATGAGGTCGGTGACCAGACGCGCGTTGAGGGCACCGCGCAGCGCCTCCGCCTTCGACGGCCCGGAGACGATGCACAGCCGCCGGGGGACCCTGCGCAGTGCCGCGAAGTCCGGGCCCGTGGCGCGGGCGTTGAGGCCGATCCCGTCGGAAGACCCGTCCGCCCGGAAGAAGACCGTCGCCACGTCGCCCACCACGCCCTCAGCGGCGAGGGACTCGAGGTCGTCGCGGTCGAGGTAGCCGCCGGAGTACACGTGGCTGGGCACTTCGGCGCCGACCGAGCCGACGCCGAAGACCGCGAGCGACATGCGCTCCTGGACGGCGAGGACGCGGCGGACGCTGCGCTCGCGCCACATCCAGTCCTTGGTCTCGGGCCGGTCGAAGAACGCGGGCACCGGGAACTCCTCGACGTCGGCGTCGAAGGCCCTTCCGAAGCGCCGCATGATCTCGCTCGCGTAGCCGAGTCCCATCGTCTGGGTGTTGGCGGCGCCGTTGAGCTGGACCACGGTCGTCCCGTGGGTGGGCTTGCGGTTGAGGTAGCGGCTCATGGCGCTCAGCGTCGAGCCCCAGGCGATCCCGATGACGGTCCTCGACGAGACGAAGGGGGTCAGCGTCCGGGCCGCGTACATCGCGACGCGGTCCAAGGTCTCCGCCTCGTTGAGGTTCTCGACCTGCGGGACCACGTGGACCGAGGACGGCGCCATGCCGAACTGCTCGGCCACCGCTGTCTCGAGCTCCACGGCCGAATCGATCGGGCTGTGGATCTGGATCTGGACGAGCCCAGACTCCCGGGCCAGCGTGAGCAGGCGCGACACGGTCGAGCGGGAGGTGCGCAGCTGGCGCGCGATGCCGTCCATCGTGAGGTCCTGCAGGTAGTACAGGCGAGCAGCGAGGAGAGCGTCCTGGTGCCGCCGGGAAATGGTCCCGGGTGAGCTTTGTCTCACAGACGCCCGGTGCGGATCGGTATCGGAGGGTCCCACGGCGGTCCTTTCTGCACGTTTGTGCAGACTGCTTGAACTTCTTTCGCAGCCCTTCCAAGAATAGCGGGAGCGCCACGCACAACCTAGGCCAAGGAGGTCCACGTGCCCCAGAATCCCCACCACGCCCAGCCCACCCCCCGAGCAGGCGTCGCATCGCTCAAGGCCGCGCCCCACGCGAAGGTCCTGATCATCGGCGGCGGCATCAACGGCGTCGGCACTTTCCGCGATCTTGCCCTCCAGGGCGTCGACGTGGCGCTGGTGGAGCGCGGCGACTACTGCGACGGCGCCTCCGGTGCGTCCTCGCACATGATCCACGGCGGCATCCGCTACCTCGAGAACGGCGAGTTCCGGCTCGTCAACGAGTCCGTGGTCGAGCGCAACCGGCTCCTGCGGATCGCCCCGCACTACGTCAAGCCGCTGCAGACCACGATCCCGATCTTCTCCACCTTCTCGGGCATCCTGAACGCCCCGCTGCGCTTCCTCACCCACCGCTCGGGGAAGCCGCAGGAGCGTGGCGCCGTCCTGATCAAGCTCGGGCTGAGCCTCTACGACGCCTTCTCGCGCAACGGCGGCACGGTGCCGCGCCACCGGTTCCTCGGCCGGAAGAAGGCCCTCGCGGAGCTCCCGCGCCTGCGGCCGGACCTGAAGTACACGGCCACCTACTTCGACGCCTCGGTGCACAACCCCGAGCGGCTCACCCTCGACGTCCTGCGCGACGGCCTCGCCGCCGGCGCCCACGCGCGCGCCACCAACTACGTCTCGGCGGTCGGCCTCACCAGGCGCTCGGCCGGTTCGGCGCACGACGGCGCGGCGGTGCGGCTCCGCGATGAGCTCACCGGCGAGGAGTTCGACTTCACTGCAGACGTGGTGGTCAACACCACCGGTGCCTGGGTCGACGCGACCAACGGCTCCGTCGGCGCCCCGACGAAGTTCATGGGCGGTACGAAGGGCTCGCACATCGTCCTCGACCATCCTGAGCTCCTGGCGGCCTGCGCCGGACGCGAGATCTTCTTCGAGCACAGCGATGGCCGCATCGTCCTGATCTACCCGATGGGGGACCGCGTCCTCGTGGGCACCACCGACATCGACGCGGGCGACGACCTCACGCCCACGTGCACCGACGAGGAGATCGCCTACTTCTTCGACCTCATCCACCACGTCTTCCCCACCATCGAGGTGGGCAGGAACAGCATCGTCTACACGTTCTCCGGCGTCCGCCCGCTCCCGCGGCACGACGACACCGCACCGGGGTTCGTCTCGCGCGACTACCGGATCGAGCGAGCACCCCTGCCGGGCGGCTCCGGGCAGACGATGCTGAGCCTCGTGGGCGGGAAGTGGACCACCTTCCGTGCGCTCTCCGAGCACCTCGCGAACGAGGTCCTCGGCCTGATCGGGCGCACCCGGAAGGTCAGCACCGGCGAGCTGCCGATCGGGGGCGGGCAGGGCTTCCCGTCGACGCCCGAGGCGACAGAGCGCTGGCTCAAGGCCCACACCGGCGAGGGGATCGACGCGGCCCGCGCCGAGGTCCTCCTCGCCCGGTACGGAACGCGTGCTTCGGAAGTCATTGAATTCCTCCGCGGTGGGGAGGACAGTCTGCTCCAGAGCACCAAGGAGCTGAGCGTCCGCGAGCTCGAGTGGATGGCGCTGCACGAGCAGGTGGGGCACGCCATCGACATCCTGATCCGCCGGACCTCTCTGGCCTTCCGGGGACTGGTGACGGCCGAGCTCATCGACGAGGTGGCCGGACACTGCGCCCGGTTCCTCGGCTGGGACGCGCAGCACACCCGGCGGGAGGTCGAGCGGGCCGTGGCCACGCTGGCCGACCGCCACCGCGTGGAGGTCGACCACCTGGTCGCCTGAGGCGCATCGCACCATGCCCCGGGCCGGCCGGCCCGGGGCAACACCTGAATACTGCAAGGAGTCAAAGATGTCTCTAGGGATCGTCTTCTTGTCCGAAGTGCTCGGCACCGGGATGCTCACCCTCCTCGGGTGCGGCGTCGTCGCGAACGTCGCGCTGAGGGGCACGAAGGGGAATGCCGGCGGCTTCCTGATGGTGACGTGGGGATGGGGAATCGCCGTGTTCTCCGGCGTCTACATCGCGGCGAAGTCGGGCGCGCACCTGAACCCCGCCGTCACCCTCGGCCTGCTGCTCAACGGCAAGGGCGAGTACGCCCCAGGTGTCAAGGTCGACGTCGCCTCGACCCTGACCTACTTCGGCGGCGAGCTGTTCGGCGCGTTCCTCGGCGCGGTGGTGTGCTGGCTTGCCTACAAGCAGCACTTCGACCACGAGGAAGACCCGGCCAACAAGCTCGGCACCTTCTCCACCGGCCCGGCCATCCGCAGCAACGGCTGGAACCTCATCACCGAGATCATCGGCACCTTCGTGCTCGTCGAGGTGATCCTCGCCTTCGGAGGGACCCCCTCGGGGCTCGGTCCGCTCGCCGTGGCCCTGCTCGTGGTCGGCATCGGCGTCTCGCTCGGCGGCCCGACCGGGTACGCCATCAACCCGGCCCGCGACCTGGGCCCCCGCATCGCCCACGCCGTCCTGCCGATCAAGGGCAAGGGCTCGAGCGACTGGGCCTATGCGTGGGTCCCCGTGGCCGGGCCCCTGATCGGCGGCGCCCTCGCCGGGCTCTTCGCCCGCGTCCTCCCGGACATCTTCGCGGTCGTCGCGAAGTAGCAAGTCCCCAGCACCCGTCACTGCAGACTCATCCAAAGGAGCCATGAATGTCTGATCAGGCGCAGAGCGCACAGCAGTTCGTCATCGCGATCGACCAGGGGACCACGAGCACCCGGGCCATCGTCTTCGACCACTCCGGCTCGATCGTCTCGACCGGCCAGCTCGAGCACGAGCAGATCTTCCCCCAAGCGGGCTGGGTCGAACACGACCCGAAGGAGATCTGGGGCAACACCCGCGAGGTGATCGGCCAGGCGCTCTCGAAGGCGAACCTCACCCGCCACGACATCGCCGCCGTCGGCATCACCAACCAGCGCGAGACCGCGGTGGTCTGGGACAAGAACACGGGCGAGCCCGTCTACAACGCGATCGTGTGGCAGGACACCCGCACCCAGAGCATCGTCGACGAACTCGCCAAGGACGGCGGCGTCGAGCGTTTCAAGCAGAAGGTCGGCCTGCCCCTGGCCACCTACTTCTCGGGCACGAAGATCAAGTGGATCCTCGACAACGTCGATGGAGCCCGCGCCAAGGCCGAGGCCGGAGACCTCCTCTTCGGCAACACGGACGCCTGGGTCCTGTGGAACCTCACGGGCGGCACCGACGGCGGCGTGCACGCCACCGACGTCACGAACGCCTCCCGGACGATGTTCATGGACCTCGAGACCCTCTCCTGGGACCAGGAGATCCTCGACGCGTTCGGGGTGCCGGCGTCGATGATGCCGGCGATCAAGTCCTCCTCCGAGACCTACGGCACGGTGCACGGCTCGCAGCTGCTGCGGGAGACGCCGGTCGCGGGCATCCTGGGCGACCAGCAGGCGGCCACGTTCGGCCAGGCGGCGTTCGACACCGGCGAGGCGAAGAGCACCTACGGCACGGGCAGCTTCCTGATCTTCAACACGGGCGAGGAGATCGTCCACTCGAAGAACGGCCTGCTCACCACGGTCGGCTACAAGCTCGGCGACGCGGCCCCGCACTACGCCCTCGAGGGCTCGATCGCGGTCACCGGCTCGCTCATCCAGTGGCTGCGCGACAACCTCGGGATGATCGGCAGCGCCCCCGAGGTCGAGACGCTGGCCAAGACGGTCGAGGACAACGGCGGGGTGTACATCGTGCCCGCGTTCTCGGGCCTCTTCGCGCCGTACTGGCGCCCGGACGCCCGCGGCGCCATCGTGGGCCTGACCCGGTACGTCAACAAGGGCCACATCGCCCGCGCTGCGCTCGAGGCGACCGCCTTCCAGACGCGCGAGGTGCTCGACGCCGTCAACGCCGACTCCGGCGTCCCCCTGGCCGAGCTCAAGGTCGACGGCGGCATGGTCGCCAACGACGCGCTCATGCAGTTCCAGGCGGACATCCTCGGCGTGGACGTGGTGCGGCCCAAGGTCATCGAGACCACCGCCCTCGGCGCCGCGTACGCCGCCGGCCTCGCCGTCGGGTACTGGAAGGACCTCGGCGAGTGCTCGGCGAACTGGGGCGAGGACAAGCGCTGGAGCCCGCAGATGGACTCGGCCGAGCGCGACCGCCAGATGCGGCTGTGGAAGAAGGCCGTGTCCAAGTCGATGGACTGGGTGGATGCCGACGTGAAGTAGCCCGGCGGCACCCTGCGCGCGGCGCACGGCGGCCACCCGCCGTCGTGCGCCGCGCCTGCGGTAGCATGGCTTCCATGCGCGGCGTCCTCCTGCTTCGATAGCCGCTTGCAGCGCGGGCCCCCGGTGTCCCGACAGCAAGCGGCCGCCCCTCCCTGTGCGAGGGGCTTTTGTGTGTCAGGGGAAGGAAGCAGGCGGACGCCTGGACGAAGAGAGACGTGGAGAGAGATACGGTGAGCGAAGAGCAGGTCGCTGAACAGTCGGCAGGGGCGGCATACAGCTTCGCCGCGATCGAGGCCAAGTGGCCCGCGGTGTGGGACGAGCTGGGGGTGTTCACCCCCAAGGACGACGGCAGCCGCGAGCGCCGCTACGTGCTCGACATGTTCCCGTACCCGTCCGGCGACCTCCACATGGGCCACGCCGAGGCCTTCGCGATGGGCGACGTCGTGGCGCGCTACTGGCGCCTCAAGGGCTACGACGTGCTGCACCCCATCGGCTGGGACTCCTTCGGCCTGCCCGCCGAGAACGCCGCCATCAAGCGCAACACCCACCCGGCCGAGTGGACGTACAAGAACATCGAGACGCAGGCCGCCTCCTTCAAGCGGTACGCGCTCAGCCTCGACTGGTCGCGCCGCCTGCACACCTCGGACCCGGAGTACTACCGGTGGACGCAGTGGCTGTTCCTGCGCTTCTACGAGCGCGGCCTCGCCTACCGCAAGAACCACCCGGTGAACTGGTGCCCCAAGGACCAGACCGTCCTGGCGAACGAGCAGGTCGTCAACGGCGCGTGCGAGCGCTGCGGCACCCCCGTGACGAAGAAGTCCCTCAACCAGTGGTACTTCAAGATCACCGACTACGCCGACCGGCTGCTCGAGGACATGGCCGAGCTGGAGGGTCACTGGCCCGAGCGCGTGCTGGCCATGCAGCGCAACTGGATCGGCCGGTCCGAGGGCGCCCACGTGCGGTTCGCCATCGAGGCGACCGACGCACGCCCCGAGCGCGAGGTCACCGTCTTCACGACCCGCCCCGACACGCTCTACGGGGCCACCTTCTTCGTCGTCGCGGCCGACGCCGAGCTCGCCGGCGAGCTCGTGGCGCCGGAGCAGGCGCAGGCGCTCGCGGACTACCAGGACCGGGTCAAGGCGCTGAGCGAGATCGAGCGGCAGAACACCGACCGCGAGAAGACCGGCGTCTTCCTCGGCCGCTACGCCGTGAATCCCCTCAGCGGCGAGAAGCTGCCCGTGTGGGCCGCCGACTACGTGCTCGCCGACTACGGCACGGGCGCGATCATGGCCGTGCCGGCGCACGACCAGCGCGACCTCGATTTCGCCAAGGCCTTCGGCCTGCCGGTCCGGGCCGTGCTCGACACCGGCGAGGAGGACCCGGCGGCCACCGGCGTCGCCACGAGCGGCGAGGGCACGATCGTCAACTCCGGGCCGCTGGACGGCCTGTCGAAGGCCGAGGGCATCGCCAAGGCCATCGAGGTGGTCGAGGCGGCC
This sequence comes from Sinomonas sp. RB5, assembly GCF_054063535.1. Lineage (NCBI taxonomy): Bacteria > Bacillati > Actinomycetota > Actinomycetes > Micrococcales > Micrococcaceae > Sinomonas > Sinomonas sp. RB5. The sequence continues at coordinate 161,822 of NZ_JBSSGJ010000005.1, read as the reverse complement.
GGCACGGGCGAGGGCACGGTCAACTACCGGCTGCGCGACTGGCTCCTGTCCCGCCAGCGGTTCTGGGGCGCACCGATCCCGATCATCCACTGCCCGGCGTGCGGCGAGGTCCCGGTCCCGGACGACCAGCTGCCCGTGCGGCTCCCGGACAACCTGCGCGGCGAGCAGCTCGCGCCCAAGGGCACCTCTCCGCTCGCGTCCGCCGAGGACTGGGTCAACGTCACGTGCCCCGCGTGCGGCGGCGCCGCCCTGCGCGACACGGACACCATGGACACGTTCGTGGACTCGTCCTGGTACTACCTGCGGTACCTCTCGCCCGACTACACCGAGGGGCCGTTCGACCCCGAGGCCGCGCGGCGCTGGATGCCGGTGGCGCAGTACGTGGGCGGGGTCGAGCACGCCATCCTGCACCTGCTGTACAGCCGCTTCTTCACCAAGGTCATGAAGGACATGGGCCTGATCGACGCGGACGAGCCGTTCGCGGCCCTGATGAACCAGGGCCAGGTGCTCAACGGCGGCAAGGCCATGAGCAAGTCCCTCGGCAACGGCGTGGACCTCGGCGAGCAGCTGAACACCTTCGGGGTCGACGCCGTCCGCCTCACCATGGTGTTCGCGTCCCCGCCGGAGGACGACGTCGACTGGGCCGACGTCTCCCCGTCCGGCTCGGCGAAGTTCCTCGCCCGTGCCTGGCGCCTCGGACAGGACGTCACGAGTGCCCCCGGAGCGGACCCGGCCACCGGCGACCGCGCGCTGCGCGCCGTGACGCACCGGACGATCGCCGACGCCACCGAGCTGCTCGATGCACACAAGTTCAACGTGGTGGTCGCCAAGGCCATGGAGCTCGTCAACGCCACGCGCAAGGCGATCGACTCCGGCCCCGGAGGCGCCGATCCCGCTGTGCGCGAGGCGGTCGAGACCGTGGCCGTCATGCTCAGCCTCTTCGCCCCGTACACCGCCGAGGACCTCTGGGCGGCCCTGGGCCACGAGCCGTCGGTCTCGAACGCGTCCTGGCCCGCGCACGACCCGTCGCTCCTCGTCGAGGACACCGTGACCGCCGTCGTCCAGGTCCAGGGCAAGGTGCGGGACCGCCTCGAGGTTGCCGTGGACATCTCGGAGGAGGACCTGCGCGAGCTCGCGCTCGCCTCGCCGAATGTCCAGCGGGTCCTCGACGGCCGCGGGATCCGGACGGTGGTTGTCCGGGCGCCCAAGCTGGTCAACGTCGTCCCCGCCTGACGGATGACTCCGCGTGGCTGAGGGGCAGGCACAGGAGCTTCCGGCGATCGCGTGGCTGCGGCGGCGGTGGGGCAGGCTCCGCCCGGGGCCTGCCCCGGCCGCCCCGCCGGCGCCGCGGCCCCGCGTCGCGATCGTCACCGATTCCTCCGCCGCGCTGCCGCCCGCCTGGACCGAGGAGTTCGAGCGGGCGGGGTGCTTCGCCTGCATGGTCCTTCCGGTCATGGCCGGCGAGGAGATCTTCACCGAGGGCGAGGACGTCGACACGGCCCTGGGCCTCGCCCTCGCCGCGGGCCGGCAGGTGCGCACCTCGCGCCCCGCGCCGGGCCAGTTCGAGCGGGCCTACCGCGCCTTCGAGCAGGCAGGCTTCGAGGCGGTCCTCTCGCTGCACCTCTCCGGGAAGCTGTCCGGGACCGCCGACGCCGCGCGGATCGCCTCGGCGCGCGTGGGCATCCCCGTCGAGGTGGTCGATTCGCAGACCGCGGGCATGGCGCTCGGCTTCGCGGTCCAGGCGGCGGTGCTCTCCGCGGCGGCCGCTGCCGGTCCCGCCGAGGTGCGGCAGGCCGCCGAGGAGCGGCTGGCCGGGGCGGAGGTCCTCTTCTATGTGCCCAGCCTCGAGCAGCTGCGCCGCGGCGGCCGGATCGGGGCAGCCGCATCGCTCGTGGGGACGGTCCTCTCGATCAAGCCGATCCTGACCCTGCGCGACGGGCTGATCGTGCCGCTCGAGCGCGTCCGCACGGCGCCCCGCGCCGTGTCCCGGCTCCGGGAGCTCGCGGTGGCCAGCGCGGCCGCCCACGAGCCCGCAGTCCTCGCCGTGCACTACTTCGGCAACCGGCCCGAGGCAGAATCGCTCGCTCAGGCCCTCGCAACGGAGGTGGGCATGGCCCCGGACGCTGTGGTGGTCTCCGCCATGCCGGCAGTCCTCGCCGCGCACACGGGGCTCGGGGTGCTGGCCGTCGTCGTGTCCGGGCCCTTGGACGCGGCCGCCCTCCCGCCCGCCCCGGCTCCTGGCCCGCCGCCCCGCTAGCCCGCCGTCGCGGCGCTCGGCTGCGGGCGGTTACTGGCCCTCCACAGGGTCGCCCTCCGTGAGTCGTGCACATAGCGGGTCCGCCACCGCGGGCTGGCCACGGCCGGTGGCAGCGTGGAGACCGTGCGCGGATGGGGGAGGGGAACCAGCAGGCGGCGGGCGGCTGCCCACCGCTGGGACGCGCTCTTCCCGCCGGACGACGCCCCGCCCGGCCTCCTCGACCTGGGGGCCTCCGACGACGCGGCCGCCTCCGCCGAGCCTGCGGACCCGGCGGCGGACCCTGCAGCGGCCGATCCTGCAGCAGGAGCCGAGCCGGGAGATCCGGGCGGCACCCACGGGAGTGCCCGCGGACAGGCTGCCGATGCCCCGACCCGGGGGCGGGAGGACCGTCCGAGGCTGGCCGTCTCGGTGCGGCTCGGCGCGGTGCTGACACTGCTCCTCGCCGCAGCGTGCGCCAGCTGGTGGGGGATCGCCCACGGGGCCGCGCCCGCCGCCGTCCCGGTAGACGCGCCGCCCCCGCGCACAGGGAGCGCGGACCCGCGGGCTCCAGGCCCCCAGGCGCCGTCGGGATCTCCGGCGCCGGCGGCAAAGGATGGCCCGACGGTGCACGTCGCGGGCGCCGTCCTTGCCCCGGGCGTCTACCGCCTCGCCCCGGGGGCGCGCGTCCACGAGGCCATTGCCGCGGCCGGTGGCGCGAAGCCGGGGGCCGACCTGGACCGGCTCAATCTCGCTGCGCCGGTGGAGGACGGAACGCGCCTCAAGGTTCCCCTCCGCGGCGACCCCGAGGACGCGCAGGCCGGCGGCGGCACCCCCGCGGCACCGCGCCAGGCTGGTGGCGCCGCGGCCGGCGGTTCCGGCCCGGCAGGCAAGGTGGACCTCAACACCGCGACGGCCGAGGACCTCGGAGCGCTTCCCCGCGTCGGCCCGGTCCTCGCCCAGCGCATCGTCGACTACCGCACGGCACACGGCCGCTTCACGGCCCCTGAGGACCTCGACGCGGTGAGCGGGATCGGACCGAAGATGCTCGAATCCCTGCTCCCGCTGGTGACGGTCGGATGAGCTCCCGCCGCGGCGCCTGGGACCGCTACCGCGCTGCCGCCGTCGAGGGACCGGCACGGGAGCGGCCAGCAGGACCCGACGCCCGGGCGGGGCGCCTCCGGGCGCTCGCCTCTGACTGGTGGAGCGCGGATCCGGCCCCGCCCGTGGCGGCCGCCGGCCGCTGGAGGGACCTCAGGCTCGTCCCGCTGGGCGCGGCGGCGTGGCTCGGGGCCGCGGTGGGCCCGTTCGCAGTGGCACCGGGTCTCCTGACGGTCCTCCTCGCGTGCTGCCTGGCCGGGGCCGCCGCGGCGGCGACCCTGGCGCTCGGCCTGCGCAGGGTGCACCTGGCAGGGCGTGGTTCAGGCCCGCACCGTGGCGCCGGCCCGACCCAGGCCGGCCCGGCAGGGGTCGCTGTCCTCGCCGCCTGCGCCTGCCTGGCGGCCGCCGCGGGCCTCGCCGCGGCCGCCGGCCACGGGGCAGCAGAGCGCGCGGGACCCGTGGGCGAGCTGCTGGCCCACGGCGGCAGCACGGTGGCGACCGTCGAGGTCGTGGCCTCACCGACCCCGCTGCGGAGTCCGAGCAGGTTCGGGGCGGAGCCGCGCTTCACCGCGGAGGGGAGAATCCTGCGCGCCACCGACGCCGGGCGCAGCTTCGCGGCATCCTCCGCGGTCCGCCTCGTCGGCGGCAACGAGGTCGGCCGACTCCGCCCGGGCACGACCGTCGAGGTGGCTGGCCGAGTCGTCCCCGCAGCGCAGCCGGGACGCCCGCCCCTGCTGAGTGCCTCGTCCCGCCCGCGCGTCGTCGGTGGCAATCCCGCTGGCCTGCTGGTGGGGGGCGTCAAGGGTGCACTGCGTGCCTCGAGCGCGTGGCTCTGGCAGGACGCCGCGGGCCTCCTGCCCGGCATGGCCGTCGGGGACACGGCGGACCTGCCGCAGGAGCTCGGGGACGCCATGCGCCAGGTGGGGCTGGGCCACCTCACCGCGGTGAGCGGAGCGAACTTCACTCTTCTGTCGGCCAGTGTGCTCCTGGCCCTGCGCGCCGTCCGTGCACCGCGGGCGGTGGCGTCGTGCTCCAGCTGTCTGGTCCTCGCGGCCTTCTCGTTCGTGGTCGGGCCCGAGCCGAGCGTCCTGCGGGCGGCCGCCATGGGCGCCGTCGGCCTCGTGGCCCTCATCAGTGGCAGGGCCGGGAGGAGCTGCTCCGCGCTGTCCGGGGCCATCCTCGTCCTCGTCCTGCTCCAACCGGACCTCGCCCTGAGCATGGGCTTCCTGCTCTCGGTCTCTGCCACCCTCGGGATCGCGCTGTTCGGTGCGCCCCTCACCAGCATGCTCGCGGCGCGCATGCCCGCGTGGCTCGCCGTGGTCGTCGCCGTGCCCCTGTCAGCCCAGCTGATGTGCGGGCCGCTCATCGTGCTCATCCAGCCCGCGTTCCTGACCCTGTCCCTCGCTGCCAACATCGCCGTGTCGCCCTTCGTCCCGATCGTGACCGTGGCCGGGACGCTGGCCCTGGCCACGTGTACCTGGTGCCCGCCCCTCACGCTCGTGTGCACGGCGATCGGCGGCGCGGCAGCCCAGTCGGTCGCCACCCTCGCGCGCCTCCTCGCCTCGTTTCCGGGCGCCGCGCTGCCCTGGCCGGAAGGCCTGGTCGGAGCCGGAGCGATGGCGGTCATGTCCGCGGCCAACTCCGCCTTCCTGTGGGCTGCCTTCTCACCGGGAGGCCGGCGCGCGGCCCTCCGGCTCGTGCGCGGCCCCGCGGACTGCGCCCGCGGGGCCGCGGCCTCCGCGTCCGGAGTGGGTCCTGGGGCGCCCCGTGGGCCACGACGCCCTCCGGGTCGTGGCCCACGGGGCAGTGGGTGACGACGTACGAGCAGGACAGGGGAAGGGGGGAAGAGTCCGTGGCCCCGATGCTATGTCGGCCCTCCGACAGCGGGGACGCTCACCGACCAAGCGCTGTTCAGACCGCGGCGAGCGCGAGCTCTACAGCCAACTCATGGCGGGGCAGGCAGTCTTCACGTCCTCGTGCCCCAAGTCCGCGGGCGGATGAACGAGCCGAGCGGTCCGCGGGATCTGAACTCGAGCGGGTTCACACTGACCTTGAGGCGGATCAGTGGGATGGTGTCGCTGATGTCGTTCGAGAAGGCGGCGTCGCCGACTCGAGCTTCGGTGCGTGCGCGGCCGAATCTTTCCTCATGATCGGGGTGGAGGCCTTTGCCGTCCAATGCAATCGGCTCGAACCGCCGTAGGAAGTCTTGTTCAAGCCGCTCCGGATGCAGCGCCGGGGCGCAGGCGGAGCCTTTGCCCTCTCTCTGCTCGAGTGGGCGCTATAAGGAACCAGATCATCACGGCGGCGCTGGCCGCGCCAATGATCAGGTGCACGACGACCACGGCGGGGTCTGTGCGTATTCCTTCGAAGAGGTTGTCGGCGACGGCAGCGACGGCGAAGATCACTCCGCCGAGTGCGGACACCAGCAGCAGGCCGGGAGCGGCGGTGTAGCCGAAGGGGCGCTTGGCCCACAGCAGCACCCCGCCCATGATCAGAACAGGGGCGCCGAGGATCCAGTCGGCAACCCAGTGCCCGCGCCACGCTTCCTCTGTCGCGCTGTTGCCAAATGCGCCGATGGCGGTGGACACGAGGCCGGCGTATGCGAGCACGCCGATCACCGTCAGAATGGTGCCGACCGCCTTCGCCGGTGCGTGGGCGAACCGCTCGGCGAGGACGGTCCCGTCCGTCCCCGTGGCGAGCGATGCCAGGGCGTAGGCGGCCGCTAGGAATGCTACGACGTCGACGAACAGCAGTGGCGTGAAGGGAGCGCCGATGAGGTAGGGGACGTCTGCGTAGGTCATGTAGAAGAGGGCCCCGGGCCACAACAGAAGCGCATTGATCGACCCACGGTGCGCGAGCCAGAGGGCAACCAGCACGAGCAGGACGGCGATGAGGTTCGCTGCGTCCGCGCCCTGGGAGACCAGGACGGACTGTGATTGGAGGTACCTGTCCGACCCGGCCGCCAGCCCCATTGCCGAGGCCAGGACCACGGCTGCTGCGGCTACAGCGGATGCGACGGTTGCGGGCCCCAGCCCGTGCACAAGCGGAAGGGTGGAGCCGGGACCCACCGCGGGTGACGGCCGGGAGTGCCCGTGAGCGGGTGCCATCATCCCTCCTTCCCTCGAGGGATCCAATCCTTCTGACGAGTCTCCAGCGGCCTCGCAACGGGCCGCTAGAGCAGAAGGGCACCCGGACTAAGACACCTAGCCGATGACGATCCTGACGTGTGTCGTTCTTGTCCAGAACGTCAGAACCGTGTGTCCGGAACATCTGAAGGAGAGGGCGGTGGGACACGGCTCAGCGCGCCCATTGGACTCTATGAAGAGCGGCGAAACATCCGAGGAACGGCTCGAGGAGGTGTGCAACGCATGGTGGCGCTTCTTCCATCCTCGGTGCTCGGGCGGTCGACGGCGGGGCTGCCGCCCGGTGGGGAGGGGCGGCGGCGGCGGTGGTGTGGCGGGGTCAGTGGCGGTCGAAGGTGAGGCCGCCGGGGACTTGGAAGGTCGGCATGATCTCGAGCATGCCGATGTTGACGTGGCGCGGGGTCTCGAGGGCGTAGTCGATGGCGTTGACGATGTCGTCGGTCGTGAGGGACTCGTAGCCCTCGTAGTACGTCTTCCATGCCTCTTCCATGGCCTCGGGGGATCCGCCCAGGTTCCGGCCGAAGATCTCGGTCTCCACCCGTCCTGGGCAGATCTCGGTGACGCGGATCCGCTTGCCGACGGTGTCGTTGCGCAGCTGCCGGGAGATCTGGTGCACGGCGGCCTTGGTCGCGTGGTAGGCGGTGTGCCCGTAGAAGTTGTAGACGCCGGCGATGGAGCTGATGTTGACGATGTGGCCCCGGTCGCGCTCGACCATCCCGGGCAGGAGCAGGCGGGTGAGCTGGAGCAGGCCGCGCAGGTTCACGTCGATGATCTCGTCGAGGTCCTCCTCGGAGGAGTCGAGGATGTTGCCCGGCCGTGAGACGCCGGCGCAGTTGACGAGGACATCGATCTCGAGGCCTCCGAGTTCGCGGGCCACCGCTGGGGTGTCGGTGAGGTCGAGGACGTGGGGGAGGGCGCCGGCGCGGTCTGCGAGTTCCTTGAGGCGCTCTGCGTTGCGGGCCGTCGCGTGGACCTCGAGGCCGCGCTTGGCGAGGAGCTCGGTGATGGCTGCCCCCATGCCGGTCGAGGCCCCGGTGACGAGGGCGGTCTTGTAGTCGGCGAAGGTCATGGAATCTCCTAGGAAGGACGGGGCAGGACGCTAACGGCACGGCCGTGCGGGGTGGTGTGGTCAGTGGTGGAATCAGGTTGGGCGTCGCCCTGCAGAGAGCGTCTGGGAGACCCGCAGGGTCGACGCCGGCTCGAGACGCCGACGTCGACCCTGCTGACGGTCTGTGGGGTTGGACTCAGTTCAGGCCCTTCCCAAGCCTGGGTGGCAGGCTGTCACTCGAGGCCGGGCTTGGCGGCGAGGCGTCGTGGGGTCGGGTTCGGGAGGTCGATGGCGGCGGTGATGACGTCCTTCTCCCGTTCGCTCTGCTGCACCTCGTCGAGCTCCTTCAGCGTGTACTTTCCGGTCTCCTTGGCGGTGAGGGCCGCCACCCCCGCGAAGACCATGAACCCGATCGCGACCATGGACGGCCCGACCCAATCCTTGAGGTTGGCGCCCGCGAGTGCCGTCGCGAGTACCGGGCCGATGACACCCGAGAGGGCGAAGCCGATCTGGGTTCCAAGGGCGAGCCCGGAGACGCGCAGCCGGCCGGGGAACATCTCCGCGAAGAACGAGGGCCAGGACGCGTTCACCATCGAGTAGAAGAACGAGTAGTTGATGATGCCGAACAGGAAGATCAGGGCCCAGTTGCCGGTCGTGATCGACCAGAGGTAGGGCGCCATCGTGATGCCGACCCCGACCGTTCCGATGAGGAACATCGTCTTGCGGCCAATCTTGTCCACCAGGAACCCTGCCACGGGGGTGATGGCCAGGGCGATCACGGCAGAGACCGTCGTCGTCAGAAGCATGGTCGGCTTGTCCAGCTTGTACCCGGAAGTTCCGAACGCCACCGAGAACGTCTGCATCATGTAGCTGGTGCCGGCGATGAGTGCGCAGAAGACGATCCGGACCACGGCTCGCCAGTGGAAGCGCAGGACGTGCCTGAGCGGGGCGACGTTCACCTTCGTGGCCCTGGCCTCGATGAACTCCGGCGGCTCCTGGACGTGGCGGCGGATCAGGTAGGCGACGACCACCACGACGGCGGAGAACCAGAACGGAACCCGCCAGCCCCAGGACAGCAGCTGGGCCGAGGGCATCGCGGCGATCGGGATGAAGAACAGCAGCGTGAGCAGCGTCCCGGTGGCGGAGCCCAGGGTCGTGAAGCTCGTGATGAACCCGCGACGGCGCTCGGAAGAGTGCTCCAGGCTCATCGTGATCGCGCTCGGCTGCTCCCCGGAGAGGCACAGTCCCTGGACGACACGGATCGCCACGAGCAGGATCGGAGCAAGCGAACCGATCTGGGCGAACGTCGGCAGACAGCCGACCAGGAAGGTGCAGCCGCCGATGCCGAACAGAGTGAGCATCATGACGAATTTGCGGCCGAAGCGGTCGCCCATCGGGCCCAGGATGAGGGAGCCGAGAGGGCGCACCGCGTAGCCGACCGCGAAGGTGATGAGGGACAGCAGCACGCTGATGCCCGTGGGCAGCTGCGGCGAGAAGAACAGGACGTTCAGGACCAACGCCGACGAGGTGCCGTACACCGCGAAGTCGTAGTACTCGAGCGTCGTGCCGATCCAGGCCGCGACCGCCGCTCTGACCGGGGTCTTCCTGGGAAGTATGGTTTCAGTCATTTCGTCTCCATTGGCGATGGGTGAACAGCGGCCTACCGGCACACACGGGCTGCGGAAAGAGAACTCGAGGAGTGCCGAAGCAGCGAGAATGGCACACTATGCGATGCCATTTTGCGGGAGACTCCTCATACGTAAGCTGCTCTTTCTCCGAGCTCGAACGGATTCAGGCTGAAGTGCACTTGAAATACCGCGCTAAAGCGGCTGACTCCACATTAGATGATGAGACCCCCGTCACTCCAAGACCTAATCCATATCCCTGCATACGATACGGTTATGATCTTCTCCTCACTGGGTATTGCTCGACACTGGATTCACCGACACCGTGTGGACGGCCATGGTGGCCGCTGAGGCTTCTGGCTCGCCTCCGTGGGCGAGGACGCCCCTGCGGAGCGGTGGTCCGCCCAGCTGCCCCCGAGGAGCCTGAACCGCCTTTCCAGCAGAGGCCGGTGCGAGCAGTCATGATTTCCAAGACCCATATGCCCCAGGCTGCGGTCCCCGCTGAGGATGTGAACGTCGGCTCGCAGTATGTGCGATGAGGACATGGCGCGCGCTCTCATAGAAATGGGGTGCATATATTCTTCTTGAGCTGGTAGCCCAACGATAGGCGCATCCTCGGGAACTGGGAATTCCAACTGTTCATAGGAATTCCCCTGCCAAAGAATGTAGTGCAAGGATCGTTGACAGAAGCGTTCGCGTCGGGAATCGGACGTGAATGGGGCCACTGGTCAGAAGGGGCCCTGCTGGACGAGGTTGGCGGGGGTCCTCCCTTCGGCCAGGGCCGCGAGCTGGCTCGAGAGGAGCCGGCGGATGCGCGGTTCGAAGGCAGAGGCGTTCCCGCCCACATGCGGTGTGATGAGGGCGTTCGGTGCACCCCAGAGAGGGTGGTCACCGGGCAGCGGTTCGGGGTCGACCACGTCGAGGGCGCAGTGCAGCCGGCCCGAGAGGACCTCGGCCGTGAGCGCGTCGGTGTCCACGACCGGCCCGCGGCCGACGTTCACTACGAGGGCTCCGTCCGGCAGGGCTGCCAGGACGGTGGCGTCGATGAGGTGCCGGGTGGCCTCGGTGAGCGGGGTGACGGTGATGACGACATCGTGGTGCGGCGCCAGCGAGGGAAGTTCCGCGATGCCGTGCACGTTCCCCAGGGCGTCCTTCCGGGGCGCGCTGCCGACCCGGGTCAGTTCCACCTCGAAGGGCTCGAGCCTCCGGGCGATTTCGGTCCCGATGCCGCCCACCCCGATGAGGAGGACGCGCCGATCTGCGAGGGACGAACGGCGGCCGGGCCGCCAGATCCGCTCCTGCTGGGCGCGGACGGCGTCGTCGATCCCGCGGAGCTTGGCCAGGACGAGCCCGACGGCGAGCTCCGCGGTCGCTGCGGCGTGGACGCCGGAGGCATTCGCGACCCCCGCGGCGGGTCCGGCAGCCTCACGGATGCCGTCGAACCCCGTGGACTGCGACTGGACGAACTTCAGCCGTGGGACCTTGGCGAGCTCGGGGAGCACCTCGCCCGCGTTCAGGTAGGGGAGGATGACGGCCTCGACATCGTCGAGGCTGCCGGACGCCGGCGCGGAGCGCATGTCCCAGACAACCCCTTCGAGCTGGGGAGGGAGGGGGGAGAGGTCGGCCAGGAGCTCCTGGTCGGGGAAGGAGACGGTGCGGACAATCTGCATAGGTGGCCTCGTTCTTGGGTGGCTGGTCGTGGGTGTCTTCTGGTGGGGTCCGCGATGGGCTCAGACCACAGCCGTCATGCCGCCGTCGACGAAGATCGTCTGGCCGTTGACGAAGGCGGAGGCGGGGGAGGCGAGCCAGGTGACGGGGCCGGTGAGGTCCTCGACAGTCCCCCATCGGGCGGCGGGGGTCCTTCCGCAGATCCAGGCGTTGAACGCCTCGTCATCGACGAGCGGTTGCGTCATCTCGGTGTGGATGTAGCCCGGGGCGACCGCATTGACCTGGAGACCGTGCGGGGCCCATTCGGCGGCCATCGCCCGAGTCAGGTTGCGCAGGCCTCCCTTGGCGGCGGTGTAGGCGCCGATGGTGGGCCGGGCGAGATCGCACTGGACGGAGCCGATGTTGACGATCTTGCCGCGGCCGCGCTGCACCATGTGCCTGGCGGCCTCGCGGCCCACGAGGAACGCCGCGGTCAGATTGGTCGCCAGCACGCGGTTCCAGTCCTCGAGGGCGAGGTCGACGAGCGGGACGCGGTGCTGGACGCCGGCGTTGTTCACGAGGATGTCCAGAGGCCCGATGCGGGATTCGATCGAGTCCATGGCGTCCACGACCGAGGACTCGTCCGTGATGTCGAAGGGGACTGCCCAGACCCTCTCCTCTCCGTAACGGCCCGCGAAGTCCTCCCTCTGGGCCTCCAGCGCATCGGGGTCCCGGCCGTGCAGGACCACTGTGGCTCCGGCCTGGGCGAGCCCCGCGGCGAGCGCATTGCCGATGCCGCGGCTCGAGCCGGTGACCAGCGCGAGGGCGCCGGTCAGGTCGAAAGGGGAGGTGCTCATCAAGATCTCACTTTCTGCTGGAGGTCGGCAGGTTATGCGGAGCGCGGCGCTGTGATGTCCGCAGACACCCACCTCGAGGCTTCTGCTGCCAGGACCGTGGGCGCTTCGGCGATGTCGAGCACGATGCCGAGTTCGTCGGGCCCCAAGGGCTCAAGGGTCTCAATCTGGGACTCGAGGAGGGAACGCGGCATGAAATGGCCGGGGCGTGCCGACATGCGCTCGGCCAGCAGATCGCGCGTGCCGTGGAGATGCACGAAGCGGGTGCGCGGAGCGGCATCCCGGATGATGTCGCGGTAGGCCTGCCGGAGCGCACTGCACGCGATCACCAGCGGCCCCTGCGAGGAACGGAGGCGCTGGCCGACCTCGTGCAGCCACGGCTCCCGATCGCGGTCGGTCAACGCGGTCCCGGCCGCCATCTTGGCCACGTTGGATTCGGGATGGAGCTCATCGCCGTCGATGAACCTGCCCCCGACCGCGTGGGCGAGAAGGCTGCCGACGGTACTCTTGCCGCTGCCGGAGACGCCCATCACGACGATGGGCAGCACGGAGTGGATCATGGTTCTTCCTGTCCTGAATCTGAGGGCACGGTCTGGACCGCCCGAGGCCATGTCATCACTCTGCGCGCCGCCGGCACCGCAGGCTGCGGCGGACACTCTCGGCGGGAAGGCCGGCCAGGGCCGCGAGCTGCGCCTCGTCGGTGAACCCGAGGGCATACGCCTGCGCGACGAGGAGGTGGAGTTCGCGTTCGACGGCCTCCTTCGCCGAGGCCGCCGCTTCGAGCTCGGTCCTCACCGTCTGGAGCGCGCGGACGTGCTCGTCCCGCGACCGTACGGCCGACGGCGCCTCGTCAACGGCGAGGGCTATCCGGCGGATGCCCGGAACGCTCTCGCCGAGGATGTCGGCTGCGGCGGAGATCCGCAGGCCGCTCCCGACAGCCTGAGCGAGCGACACGTTCCTCTGCGCCGTCAGCGCACGGATGCGTGCGCGGACGTGCCCGAGGCGCTGCTTGTGGGCAGCGAGGGCCCGGAGGAGCCGTTCAGTCGGCGCGCTGCTGCGGCCCTGGCCCCGTTGAGCGGGCCCGTTTCGGTAGCGGTACCTGCCCGCGCTCTCAGGCGCGTTGCGGGGGCGGGGCGCCTCAGTCCTTTCGCGCATGGTGGCGCTTCTTCCATCCTCGGTGCTCGGGCGGTCGACGGCGGGGCTGCCGCCCGGTGGGGAGGGGCGGCGGCGGCGGTGGTGTGGCGGGGTCAGTGGCGGTCGAAGGTGAGGCCGCCGGGGACTTGGAAGGTCGGCATGATCTCGAGCATGCCGATGTTGACGTGGCGCGGGGTCTCGAGGGCGTAGTCGATGGCGTTGACGATGTCGTCGGTCGTGAGGGACTCGTAGCCCTCGTAGTACGTCTTCCATGCCTCTTCCATGGCCTCGGGGGATCCGCCCAGGTTCCGGCCGAAGATCTCGGTCTCCACCCGTCCTGGGCAGATCTCGGTGACGCGGATCCGCTTGCCGACGGTGTCGTTGCGCAGCTGCCGGGAGATCTGGTGCACGGCGGCCTTGGTCGCGTGGTAGGCGGTGTGCCCGTAGAAGTTGTAGACGCCGGCGATGGAGCTGATGTTGACGATGTGGCCCCGGTCGCGCTCGACCATCCCGGGCAGGAGCAGGCGGGTGAGCTGGAGCAGGCCGCGCAGGTTCACGTCGATGATCTCGTCGAGGTCCTCCTCGGAGGAGTCGAGGATGTTGCCCGGCCGTGAGACGCCGGCGCAGTTGACGAGGACATCGATCTCGAGGCCTCCGAGTTCGCGGGCCACCGCTGGGGTGTCGGTGAGGTCGAGGACGTGGGGGAGGGCGCCGGCGCGGTCTGCGAGTTCCTTGAGGCGCTCTGCGTTGCGGGCCGTCGCGTGGACCTCGAGGCCGCGCTTGGCGAGGAGCTCGGTGATGGCTGCCCCCATGCCGGTCGAGGCCCCGGTGACGAGGGCGGTCTTGTAGTCGGCGAAGGTCATGGAATCTCCTAGGAAGGACGGGGCAGCGCCCCGGGCGGGGCACGGCCGGCGGCGGAGCTACTTGAGCGTGGCGATGCTCTGGGTGGATGGCACTGGTCAGCCACAGGCGGCGGTTGGCAGATCCTGCCAGCCGGCCGAACCGTGGAGGCCGAGGAGGCCGAAGACGGTGTTGACGCAGTGCCGCAGAGTTTCGAGCTGGAGCATGGAGCGTCGGTAGGCCGCCGTTGCGTCGGCCACCGTCGTCGGTCTGAAGCGGACCCTGTCGCCGGGCCGGGCCTGGGCCAGGACGTCGAGCCCGAGGCTCGTGGCGACGGCGAGCACGGGGTAGCCTGCCGTCACTCCGCGGCCTCGGTGGAGCACGAGGAGTTCCTCGCGCGAGGGCACCTCGATCGCGCCGACGGGGACCCCGCGCGAGAGCACCTCGCCCGAGGAGACCCTCTCCGGCAGCCTTCCGCCCAGTCGCAGGCCGATGTGGTTGCTTCTCGGGCTCACGGTGTACTCGGAGCTGAACAGCAGGTCCGCCGAGGCACCGAATTCAGTGATGTCGGGCCCGTCGGTGACGTCGACGAGCACCTCCCGTCCCGCACGGGGGCGCTCCACGCCGAGGCGGAAGAGCGGCAGGTCGAAGTACGGCTGCCGGAGTGGCGCCACGGGGCGCTGCACCTTCAGGGCCGTCCCCTTCGCGAGCCGCACGCCGAAGCCGACGACGCTGTCCGGTGCGCAGCTTCCGAGAAGGCGTGGCACATCCACGGAACCGTGGACTGCAAGGTAGGCGCGCAGGCCGCCGTGGATGCCCCGCACCGCGACGGTCTCGCCAGCCGCGACAGAGACAGGTTCCCACTGCGGGTACGTGCGCCCGCCGACGGTCAGGTCGGCGGAGGCGCCCGTGACCGAGATCAGGAGGTCCGCCGTCGTCGTCATCCTGAAGTCCAGCGCAGTGAGCTCGATGAGCGGTGCGTCGTCCTCGTTGCCTACGAGGATGTTCGCAGCCCGAGCCGAGTACTGGTCGAGGGCGCCGTTCACGGGGAGCCCGAAGCGCGGGCCGCGGAACCTTCCGAGGTCGGTGACCACCGAGTTCCCGGGCTGCTGGACGAGGAGCTCGCTGCTCATGGCTGAGCCTCCATGAGCGTGCCGGCCAGCGCATCGAAGTCGCGTTCGGCGACGGGCCGGAAGCGGATCGTGTCGCCCGGACGGTAGGGGACGAGCGGGTCCCGCCCGGCGTCGAGCAGCGTGAGGGGCGTCTGTCCGATGACGCGCCATCCGCCCGGGGCCACGGCGGGCGCGATGACAGCCTGGCGCCCCGCGACCGCGACCGCTCCGGCGGGCACGCTCAGGCGCGGGTCCTTGAGGCGGGGCACGGGGTGGGGGAAGTCGGGGCCGTCCATCATGGGGGACCCCGCCGGGGCGCCGAGGCAGCGGATGGTGTACGTCTTCGAGGAGTGGAGGCGCACGACCTCGTCGGCCGTGATTCCCTGCTGCGAGGCGACGTCGTCCAGGTCCGGCCCGTAGTCTCCCCCGTACACGACGGGGACGTCGAAGGTGCGAGGGGCCCCTCCGGCTGGAGAGAGCGCGAGCTGCCGCATTCCCAGCCCGACGAAGGCCCGCATCTGGGCGGCAGACACGACGAGCACATCGAATTCCACCAGGACGGAGTCATAGGTGGGGACCGCCCCGTGGAGGCCTTCGGCGCCGCACGTCTCGAGCCATCCGGCGAGCCTGTGCACCGTTCTCCAGTCGCGCTCCACGTCGCCGGAGGTGGCCACGACACGCAGCGCCGCATCGCCTGATTCGAAGACCTCCACCGGGGAGGGGACGAGCGCGCCCATGTCAGGCCACCGGGTGCTTCGCGGCGAGCACTTCGCCCAGCGGGGCGATGCTGACGCCGGCGGAGGTCAGTTCGGAGCGGATGAGCCGCGCGAGCTCGACGGCGCCCTCGTTGTCGCCGTGCAGCAGGACCGTATCGGCCTCGACGTCGATGTCGACGCCGGTGACGGTGCGGACCTTCCCTTCGCAGACTATGCGCACGGTGCGGTCGACGATGTCCCGGGCATCATGCAGCACGGCCCCGTCCGTGCCGCGCGGCACGAGCGTGCCGTCCTCCTGGTAGGCGCGGTCGACGATGCCGACGACGGCGACCCGCAGCCCCCGGGCGCGCGCTGCGCGGGCCAGTTCGCCCTCCTGGGCGACGATGATGAGGTCCTCGTCGAAGCGCGAGGCCGCATCGGCGACGGCCGAGGCATAGTCCGGGCGCACGGCGACGAGGTTCCCCAGGCGGCCGTGGGGGGCGAGGTGCGCCACGCGGCGGCCGTGTGCTGCTGCGAAGGCCGAGAGGGCCCCGAGCTGGTAGAGGACGTCGTTGCGGACTTCGTCCTCGCTGAGGTCCATAGCGCGCCGGCCGAAGCCGCGCAGGTCCGGGAAGCTCGGGTGGGCGCCGATGCCCACGCCGCGGCGGACGCATTCCGCGACGGTCGAGTTCATGATGTCCGGGTCCCCAGCATGGAATCCGCAGGCGATATTCGCACTGGAGACGATATCCAGCAGCTCCGTATCGTTTCCGATCCGGTAGGCGCCGAATCCTTCGCCGAGGTCGGCCACGAGATCGATCATGGGATTCACGTGCTGCTCTTTTCGCGGTTTTGGACTGCTCTTTCGGGAAGGGAAGGGATTTCAGGATTCCGACCTCCCCGTGCTGTTCTTATGGGATCGTCTCATCGCGGCAAACCGGCGCGCAAAGACCTATCGCGTATCACGGGATAGGCCTGCGTTATGACCTAGGGCCCGCAACCGCGCGGCGACAGGTCCCCGGCGCCGACATAGCCTTCTGTCATGGGCCGGGCGCCGGAGGCACGCTCGGACAGAGAACTGCTAGGAGGCAGGACACGTGGATACACGGAAGCTCGAGTACTTCGTGAGGATCGTGGATGCGGGCAGTATCACGAGGGCCGCCTCGGCACTGCACGTCGCCCAGCCCGCACTGAGCCAGCAGATCTCCGCGCTCGAGAAGGACCTCAAGCAGCGGCTCCTGATCCGGAGCAAGCAGGGCGTCGAGCCGACCGCGGCCGGCACGGCGCTGTACCGGCATGCCCAGACCATCCTCCGACTCGTCGACGAGGCGAGGCAGGACGTGGCGACCTCGGGCGACGCCCCGGCGGGCCGGGTGTCGATTGCCATGGCGCCCTACTGCATGGCGTCCAGCCTCGCGCCCAGAATTGTGCGGGAAGTGGGGCAGCGGTACCCCGACATCACTCTACATCTGACCGAGATCTTCGGCGGCGTGCTGAGCGAGGCCATCAAGAACGGCAGGCTCGACATGGCGCTGATCTACGAGCCGCGCGAGCGCCGCGGCATCAGGTTCACCCCCATGATCGTCGAGGACCTGTACCTCGTGGCGAATGCCGAGGCGGGCGCGGATCTGGAGGGCAAGGGAAGCGTGACCCTGCGGGAGGCCCTGCAGCTGCCGCTGTTCCTTCCGGAGGACAACCACACTATCCGGAGGCTCGTTGACAAGGCCAGCGCGGACCAGGGCGTCGCCGTGCGCCTCGCCGGCGAGGTGGAGTCGGTCCCTTCCCTGTACCGGCTGCTCCAGGCGAACCTCGGTGCGACCGTCCTTCCGAGGTCCGCCGCCGATGCGCTCTTCCCGGACCAGGGCTTCGCGGTGCTGCGGATCGTCGACCCGGCCCTCCAAGTGAAGCTCGGACTGTGCACGGCGGACCACGAGCCGATGTCCGAGGCCGCCGCGGCCGTGCTCATCCTCCTGCGCGAGATGATCAAGGCCCAGCTGCTCACGCGGTACGGGATGGACGGGGACGAGACGTTGGTCCCGCATCCATAGCCACGGCTTATCGTGGCACCGGACTTAGGTCTTATTCAGGCTCCTCGACATTTCCTACGATGGTTTCAGCAGCTGAATCCGCAATCCCGCGGTTCTGTTCCCGAAGTGCAAGGAAGCCTGAAATGAAGAAGATCAGCAAGGTCAGCTGGAATTCGAAGAACCCGGCAATTCCGACGATCGCCCCCACGGGCGTGCATTGCCCGGTGAACGGCCTGTGGGAGCCCCTCGGCTCGTCAGCCGATCCGGTCTTCGTGTTCGAGGGAAGCGTCATGCCGCCGCACGCGGGAGCGGCCGTGGAGTGGCAGCTCGTCGAGGTCCACCGCAGGATGCCCGATCTGGTGTTCTAGCCGCACCGCGGCCAGGAGGCCGGGGGATCATAGGCCCAGCGACAAGAGGCACAGTGAGAGGAGGGAGGCGCCCGGACGGGGCGCCTCCCTCCTCTCACGCTGACTGAGCCGGCTTCGTCGGGTCAGTCCTCGACGAGGAGTCCCTTGGCCTTGAGCACCTCCGTGAGCCGGCACAGCTCGATGGTGGTGCCGCCCGCGTGGTAGGCCTTGATCAGCTCGTTCTCCGCGTCCACTCGGGCCTGGGACAGCGCGATGACCTCTTCGGCCTCCTCGCGCCGCACCACGACGACGCCGTCCGCGTCCCCGCGCAGGATGTCGCCCGGGTAGACGACCTCGTCACCGAACACCAAGGGGTGGTTGATGGGGCCGAGCGTTTCCTTCACGGTGCCCTTGATCGAGATGCTGCCGGAGAAGACGGGCAGCCCGAGCTCGATCAGGTCCGCGGTGTCGCGGACGCCCGAGTCGGTGACCATGGCGGCGATGCCCTTGGCCTTCATGGCGTTGCCGAGGACGTCGCCGAACGTGCCGGCCTCGGTGAATTCGCCGGCGCCCACGAGCACCACGTCCCCGCTGCGCGCGTAGTGGATCGCGACCTGGAGCATGAGGTTGTCCCGCGGGGCGCAGCGTACCGTGACGGCGGGTCCGCAGAAGGACATGGACCGGTCGATCGGCTTGATGCGTGAGCAGAGCGCACCCCGGCGGCCCTGGGCCTCGTGGATCGTCGCCGAGGAGAAGGCGGCGAGGCGTTCGACGACGTCCGCGTCCGGGCGCTCGAATCTGGTCTTGACGTGGATCATCTTTTCCATGGTTCTCTCGTGAATGACGTGGGTGGAATTAGCTGAGTGCTCGAACGGCTTTGTCGATGGCTTCGACGCCGGCCTTGATCACTTCGAGGGAGGTCGCAAAGGAGATGCGGAAATACGGCCCCAGACCGTAAGCGGAGCCTGGGATGACGGCCACGGACGCCGCGTCGAGCAGGTACAGGACGAAATCCTGGTCATTGCCGATAGTGGCGCCGTCCGGCGTCGTCTTTCCGACGGCGCCCGCGCAGTTCACGTAGGCGTAGAAGGCGCCCTCAGGAGTTCGGCACGACAGGCCCGGGACTGCGTTCAGCCCGGCCACGGCGGCATCGCGCCGCTCACGGTAGGCCTCGACGCATTCGGCCACGAAGGACTGGTCGCCGGTGAGTGCGGCGGCGGCGGCCGCCTGGCTGATCGAGGAGGGGCAGGAGGAGATCTGGGACTGCAGCTTGTTGACCGAGGCAACGAGCGGGGCGGGGCCCACGGCATAGCCCAGCCGCCAGCCCGTCATCGCGTACGCCTTCGACACCCCGTTCACCAGCAGCACGCGGTCGCGGAGCCGCGGGGCGGCGGCAACGAGGCTCGTGATCTGCCCCTCGCCGAAGTGGATCTCGTCGTAGATCTCGTCGGTCAGGACGTAGACCTGGGGATGTTCGGCCAGGACGGCGGCGAGCGCCTCGAGCTCGGAACGGGAGTAGACGACGCCGGTCGGATTGGAGGGTGTGTTGAGGATGAGCCACTTGGTGGCGGGGGCGATGGCGGCGGCCAGGGCCTCGGGGGTGAGCTTGAACCCCACGTCGTCGCCACAGGGGACGACCACCGGGGTGCCCTCATTGGCCAGCACCATGTCCGGGTAGGAAACCCAGTAGGGCGCCGGGACGATGACCTCGTCTCCCTCATCGAGCCAGGCCATGAGCGCGGTGAAGATGACCTGCTTCGCGCCGCCCGCGATGGTGATTTCCGAGGGGCTGTACCGGATGCCGGTGCGCCGCTCGACGTGGTCGAGGATGGCCGAGCGCAGCTGGGGGGTCCCGGTGACCGAGGTGTACTTCGTCTCGCCGGCGGCGATGGCGGCCACGGCGGCCTGCTTCACGTGCTCGGGGGTGTCGAAGTCCGGCTCGCCCACGGTGAGGTCGATGATCGAGCGCCCCTCCGCCTTGAGTTCGCGGACGCCTGCCGCGGCCTGGACGCTCGCCGATTCCTTGATGCGGGTCACCCGCGAGGCCGGCTGATAGTCGGGCATGTCTCCTCCAATGAATGCGCGGTATGCGGGTCTTCTTTCGACCCTATAGAGACGGGCGGTGTGGTGGATAAGACCTAAATTGCGTGGGCGGATAAGTACCTCTTATGACGGGAATTCGGCCGGGTACGCTTATCCTGTTTTCCAGCGCCCCTCATTTGCCGAGCAATTCCACGGGCCGGCAGGGCACACCATGTCTATCCAAGGGAACACAGAGAATGCAGACAGCAGCAGGCGTCCGCGCCGTCGTCGCCCATGGACGCGGCGACCTCAGAGTCGATCTCCTCGAGGAGCCAGCCCTCGCGCAGGATGAGTCCCTCGTGGCGATCGAGCTTGGAGGGATCTGCGGTTCCGACCTCCACTACTGGCTGCACGGCGCGGCGGGCGAATCCATCCTGCGGGATCCGCTGGTGCTGGGCCATGAGGTCATCGGCAGGGTGGTGCGCCCTGCGGCGGACGGCAGCGGGCCTGGGGAAGGGGTACGTGTGGCAGTCCACCCTGCAACTTCGGGCCCGGCGGGTGCCGGCAGGTTCCCCGCCGACCGCCCTCACCTCTCGCCCGGCGGCACGTACCTCGGAAGCGCCGCCACGCACCCGCACCGCGACGGTGCGTTCGCCGACCTCGTTGGCCTGCCCGCACGGATGCTGCGGCCTATTCCGGATGAGCTGGATCCGCGCGCTGCGGCGCTGATCGAGCCCCTGAGCGTCGCGTGGCATGCGGTCCGGCGGGCGGGCGACGTGGCCGGCAAGCGCGTCCTCGTTGTCGGCGCTGGTCCGATCGGCGCCCTCGTTGTGGCGACCCTGAGGCACCACGGCGCGGGTGAGGTCATCGCCACGGACCTGTTCGAGGAGCCCCTCCGGCGCGCCGCCGGGCTCGGGGCGGATCGGACCGTCTTCGCGTCGGAGCGGGACGTGGTGGAAGGCCTCGATGCGGACGTGGTGGTCGAGTCTTCCGGAAGTGTGCCCGGGCTCCGGACGGCGATCCGCGCGGCCACTCGTGGTGGCCGTGTGGTCATGCTCGGCCTCCTCCCACCGGGAGACCAGCCTGTCCTGATTGCGCTGGCGATCGCTCGAGAGCTCGAACTCGTCGGATCGTTCCGGTTCAACGACGAGATCGACGAGGTGATCGCAGCTCTGAGCGCCGGCGAGATCGATCCCTCAGCTGTGGTCACCCACGTGTTCGACGTCGACAGGGCCCTTGAGGCGTTTCACGTTGCCAGCGATGCGTCCACCTCGGGCAAGGTCCTGCTCAGTTTCAGCGGTGCGGAGGTTGAGGCCGACAGCGAGGACTAAGCCTGAGGCGTTGACGAACCCAGGCTCGCGCGGAACCGCGGCCTCCGCGTCCGGATTGGGCCCGGGTGCAGGACGTGGGAGAGTGGACAGGTGAAGTGCAGCAACACCGCCGCAGGGGGCCGCCCGTGACGCCGCCGGCCCGGACTGGCAGATCCCAGGCGCCCAAGGGCTCGGCAGGCGCCCGGAGCGCCGGGACAGTCGACTGGCGCGACGCCGCCCCCGCGCCCGTGGTCCTGGTCACCGGCCCAGAGGACTACCTCGCGGCGCGGGCCATGGATGCCGTGCGGGCCAAGGCCAGGGAGGCCGCGGGCGAGCTCGAAGTGACCCGGCTCGAGGCCGGCACGTACGCGGGCGGCGAGCTGCTGATGGCGGCCTCGCCCTCGCTCTTCGGCGAGAGCAAACTCATCGAGGTGCACGGGCTGGAGTCCATGAGCGAGGAGTTCCTCCGCGACGCCCTCGCCTACACCTCGGCCCCCGAGCCCGACGTCGTCCTCGTGCTCCGGCACGGCGGCGGGACCAGGGGCAAGAAGCTCCTCGACGCGGTCAAGGCCTCAGGGGCGCCCGTCGTCGACTGCCAGGCGCTGAAGAAGGACGCCGACAAGGCAGCGTTCGTCCTGGCAGAGTTCCGAGGTTCCGGCCGGCGGATCGAGCGCGAGGCGGTGGACGCCCTCGTCGCCGCCGTGGGCAGCAGCCTCGCAGAGCTCGCGGCGGCGTGCAGCCAGCTCATCCTCGACGCGTCGTCCACGGTGGACGCGGCGACCGTGGAGAAGTACTACGGCGGACGGGTCGAGGCCACGGCCTTCAAGGTCGCGGACGCCGCCCTCGCCGGCCAGAAGGCAAAGGCCCTCTCGGCCTTCCGGCATGCCGTCGAGACGGGCGTCGACCCGGTGCCGATGGTCGCGGCCATCGCCGCCAAGCTCCGGACCCTCGCGAAGGTCGCCGGGGCGCGCGGCTCCGCCCAGAGCATCGCCCGGGAGCTGGGCATGCAGCCCTGGCTCGTCGAACAGGCCCAGCGGGACATCCGAGGCTGGACCCCGCAGAGCCTCGCCCTGGCGATCCGGGCCGTCGCCGAGGCGGACGCCGAGGTCAAGGGCCTCGCCCGCGATCCCGCGTACGCCGTAGAGCGGGCCCTCTCGGCCGTGAGCTCGGCGGCCCGGGCCCGCTGACCCCCGGCCCGGGCCCGCCGAGACCGGGGCCAGCTGGCGCCACGGAGGCCGGAAACAGCAAGGGCCGGCATCCGTCGCGGATGCCGGCCCCTGCCGAGAAGAGCTGCTGGGTCAGCCGACCTTGCCGACCTTCTTCGCGATGCCCGACTTGCGGTTCGCGGCCTGGTTCTTGTGGATGACGCCCTTGCTCACGGCCTTGTCGAGCTTCTTGCTCGCGTAGGCCAGAGCGGAGACAGCGGCATCCTTGTCAGCGGAAGCGACGGCGGTGTTGACGGCGCGGATGGCCGTCTTCAGCTCCGACTTGACCGCCATGTTGCGCTGGCGGGCCTTCTCGTTGGTGAGAATGCGCTTCTTCTGGGACTTGATGTTTGCCACGTATGGAACTCTCTTGTTGATGCCAACAGGGTCTAGAGGGCGTTCGGACCGACCATCGACTGAGCGGCGTGGGGATGCCTATGGCAGCCGGTCGTCAGTGCCCGCCGACCTGCACGGACACACAGCAGACAATGCTAGCAGACTTCCGGGCGCGCGCTCCTCGCGGGCGCGGGAGCGGCGGACGCACCGCCTATGGGAGACTAGGAAGTCAGCAATCCACCGTGGGCAACCACGCCTCGACAGTATTGACAGTGAGGACCGTTCACCGTGTCTCCCATGGCCCGCACCGCGCCCGTGCCCGCCGCGACGGATCCGTCGATCATCCGCAACTTCTGCATCATCGCGCACATCGACCACGGAAAGTCGACCCTCGCGGACAGGATGCTCCAGTTCACGGGAGTCGTGCAGCCGCGGGACATGAAGGCGCAGTACCTCGACCGGATGGACATCGAGCGCGAGCGCGGCATCACCATCAAGTCCCAGGCGGTCCGCATGCCCTGGGAGGTCGACGGCACGGCCTTCGCCCTGAACATGATCGACACCCCCGGGCACGTCGACTTCACCTACGAGGTCTCGCGCTCGCTCGCGGCCTGCGAGGGCGCGGTGCTCCTCGTCGACGCGGCCCAGGGGATCGAGGCGCAGACCCTCGCGAACCTGTACCTCGCGATGGAGAACGACCTCACCATCATCCCGGTGCTGAACAAGATCGACCTGCCCGCGGCCCAGCCCGAGAAGTACGCGGAGGAGCTCGCCAACCTCATCGGCGGCAACCCCGACGACGTCCTGAAGGTCTCCGGCAAGACCGGCGTGGGCGTCGAGGGCCTCCTCGACCGGATCGTGCGGGACATCCCGGCACCCGTGGGCGACGCCAAGGCCCCCGCCCGCGCCATGATCTTCGACTCCGTGTACGACACCTACCGGGGCGTGGTGACGTACGTGCGCGTCGTCGACGGCTCCCTGAGCCCGCGCGAGCGGATCCAGATGATGTCGACCAAGGCCAGCCACGAACTGCTCGAGATCGGCGTCATCTCCCCGGAGCCCATCCCGTCCAAGGGGCTCGGCGTCGGCGAGGTGGGCTACCTCATCACCGGCGTCAAGGACGTGCGCCAGTCCAAGGTCGGCGACACGATCACGAACCTCTCCAAGCCGGCGTCGGAGTCCCTCGGCGGCTACCAGGACCCCAAACCCATGGTGTTCTCCGGCCTCTACCCGCTGGACGGCTCGGACTACCCGGACCTGCGCGACGCCCTGGACAAGCTCAAGCTCAACGACGCGGCGCTCGTCTACGAGCCCGAGACGTCCGCCGCGCTCGGCTTCGGCTTCCGCGTCGGCTTCCTCGGCCTCCTCCACCTCGAGATCGTGCGCGAGCGCCTCGAACGCGAATTCAACCTCGACCTCATCTCCACCGCGCCCAACGTCATCTACGAGGTCACCCTCGAGGACAAGTCCGTGGTGACGGTGACCAACCCGAGCGAGTTCCCCACGGGCAAGGTCAACGAGGTCCGCGAGCCCATGGTCTCCGCGACGATCCTCGCCCCGAACGAGTTCGTGGGCGCCATCATGGAGCTCTGCCAGGGCCGGCGCGGCCAGATGAAGGGCATGGACTACCTCTCCGAGGACCGCGTGGAGCTGCGCTACTGGATCCCGCTGGCCGAGATCGTGTTCGACTTCTTCGACCAGCTCAAGTCCAAGACCCGCGGCTACGCCTCGCTCGACTGGAAGGCCGACGGCGACCAGGTCGCCGACCTGGTCAAGGTGGACATCCTGCTCCAGGGCGAGCAGGTCGACGCCTTCAGCGCGATCACGCACCGCGACAAGGCCTATGCGTACGGGACGATGATGACCGCGAAGCTGCGCGAGCTCATCCCGCGCCAGCAGTTCGAGGTGCCCATCCAGGCGGCCATCGGCTCCCGCATCATCGCCCGCGAGAACATCCGGGCCATCCGCAAGGACGTCCTCGCCAAGTGCTACGGCGGCGACATCACCCGCAAGCGCAAGCTCCTCGAGAAGCAGAAGGAGGGCAAGAAGCGCATGAAGATGGTCGGCCGCGTCGAGGTGCCCCAGGAGGCCTTCATCGCGGCGCTCACCACCGACGAGTCGAAGGACAAGGCGAAGAAATAGTGCCCAGCACCCTTCCTCTGGGCGACCCGGCTCCGGCCGACGGCGCCCTGCCGCCCCAGGCGGCCGTCGCGGCGGGGGAGCGGGGCTTCTCGCTGTACGCCCACATCCCGTTCTGCTCCGTCCGCTGCGGGTACTGCGACTTCAACACCTACACGGCCACCGAGCTCGGCGGCGGCGCCTCGCAGGCGGACTACGCCGCGACGGCCGTCTCCGAGGTGCGCTTCGCGGCAGCCGCGCTGGACGCCTCCGGCGTGCCTCGCCGTCGTCTGTCCACGGTGTTCTTCGGCGGCGGCACGCCGACCCTCCTGCCCGCACAGGACCTCACCGCGATCCTCTCTGCGGCGGTCGCGGAATGGGGGCTCGAGCCGGGAGCCGAGGTGACCACGGAGGCGAACCCCGACTCGGTGACGCCCGCGTCCCTCCAGGCCCTCGCCGAGGCCGGATTCACCCGGGTCTCCTTCGGCATGCAGTCGGCGGTGCCGCACGTGCTCAAGGTCCTCGACCGGACCCACACCCCGTCCCGGGTGCCCGAGGCGGTCCGGTGGGCGCGCGACGCGGGACTCGACGTGAGCCTCGACCTGATCTACGGCACCCCGGGCGAGTCGCGCGACGACTGGCGCGCCTCGCTCGACGCGGCGCTCGCGTGCGAACCGGACCATGTCAGCGCCTACGCGCTCATCGTCGAGGACGGCACGAAGCTCGCGGCCCAGATCCGCCGGGGCGAGGTCCCCGAGGTGGACGACGACGACCACGCCGAGAAGTACGAGCTGGCCGACGCGGTGCTGGGCAGCGCGGGCTTCCACTGGTACGAGGTCAGCAACTGGGCCCGCGGCGCCGCGGGCCCGGGTCCGCAGAGCGCGCGCTTCGAATGCCGGCACAACCTCGCCTATTGGAACGGCGGCGACTGGTGGGGCATCGGGCCGGGCGCCCACTCCCATGTGGGCGGCGTCCGCTGGTGGAACGTCAAGCACCCCACCGCGTACGCCGGGCGCCTCTTTCAGGGCGTCTCGCCGGCCGCGGCCCGGGAGACGCTCGACGACGGCACGCGCCGCGTGGAGCGAGTCCTCCTGAAGGTCCGGCTCGCCTCCGGCCTGCCCACGTCCGACCTCGATGCCGGGGGCCGCGCGGCCGTGGCCGGCCTGATCGCCGATGGCCTCGTGGACGGGCCCAAAGCCCTGCGGGGCCGTCTGGTCCTCACGCTGCGGGGCCGGCTCCTCGCCGACGCGGTCGTGCGGGCCCTGCTGCCCTGACCCGGGCAGCAGGCATCACTTGATGAGGTGCAGGTTGTAGCGGTACTGGTACGGCTGCCCGCGGTTGACCTGGATGCCCGCCGTGACCGAGAACACGGTGAGCGCGATCCAGAGCAGCGTCGCGAGGACAGAGAACACGCTCCCGACGAAGGGAATGTACCCGAGCAGGTTGAGCACGACCGCCGCGACCGTGGGCGGCAGCGTGAAGTTCAGCGCTTCCTTCGATTCCTGCGCCGTGAAGGGGCCGCGGTCCTTGAAGACGAGGTAGATCAGCAGCGACGGGACGAAGCCGAGGATGCCGCCGAAATGCGCGAGGGTCGCCCATTGCCGGTCCTCGGACGCCGTCAGCGGCGCGGGGACCGTGGCACCGTTGTCCTGTCCGGCGGTGCTGCGGGGGTCCTTCGGGTACTCGGCCACTGATGAATCCTTGCCTGTGGTTCCTTGCGGTCTTGGCGCCCACGCCGGCCGCACGGCCGCCGGGAGCAGTCCAAGGATATCCAAGGTTGCCTCTTCAGGCGGTCAGGAAGTCGATGACCTCCTCGACGCGGCCCAGCAGGGAAGGCTCGAGGTCGGCGTAGGTGCGCACGGCTCCGAGGAGCTTCTGCCAGCCGAGCCCGACGTCCTCCGCGGTGCCGTGCGGCCACCCGAAGGCCTTGAGGATCCCGGTCTTCCAGTCCACGCCCCGCGGGACGGTGGGCCAGGCGGGGATGCCGAGCACCGAGGGCTTGATGGCCTGCCAGACGTCCACATAGGGGTGGCCGACGACGAGCACGTTCCCGGCGGCCCCGGGCACCGCCATCGCCTCGGCCACGATGCGCGACTCCTTCGAGCCCTCGACCAGGTGGTCGACGATGATCCCGAGCTTCCGGCCCGGTCCTGGGCCGAACGCCGCCACGGCCCCGGCCAGGTCGTCGACCCCATGCAGGGGTTCGACGACGATCCCCTCGACGCGGAGGTCGTCGCCCCACACCTTCTCCACGAGCTCGGCGTCATGCTTGCCCTCGACCCAGACCCGGCTCGCCTTGGCCACCTGCGCGCGCATCCCCTCGACGCGGACGGAGCCGGACGCGGTGCGGGCCGGGGGCGCGGGCTGGGTCCTCGGGGCCGGCGGTCCGACGCGGACGGGACGGCCGTCGAGGAGGAACCCGAACCCGAGCTGGAACGAGCGCGTCCGCCCGCGCCGGTCTTCGAGGCTCATCACGTGCATGCCCCCGGACTTCTCCACGCGGACCACGGCACCCACCCACCCGCTCTCGGCGTCCTCGAGGACGAGCCCGGGCTCGGCGGGGACGAGGGGCAGTTCGGCACGGGAGGGGGCAGCGAGGTCGGCCGGCCCCCAGGAGTCATAGCTGAGTCGGTCCACCCGCCGCATCCTACGGCGGGTCGCCCCGGAGGGCCCCGGGGACGCGCCGTGGCCGAGTGCACAGCACGGGGGTTCCCGCCGGACCCGGTGGGCGTACTAGACTTAGCACTTGATCCCAGAGAGTGCTAAGCCGCGGGTGTGCCGCCCGCCGTCGCAGCAGGAGGTGTGATGAACGAGCCCCGCAAGCTGGAGGTCCTGCGGGCGATCGTGGAGGACTACGTCCACTACCGCGAGCCCGTCGGGTCCAAGGCGCTCGTGGAACGCCACCGGCTCGGCGTCTCGAGCGCCACCATCCGCAATGACATGGCCGCCCTCGAGGACGACGGCCTCATCACGGCACCCCACACGAGCGCCGGCCGCGTGCCGACTGACAAGGGCTACCGGGTCTTCGTGGACCACCTCGCTGCGGTGCGGCCGCTGTCCGCCGCGGAGAAGCAGGCGATCCAGACCCTTCTGGGCGGTGCGGACGACCTGGACGACGTGCTCGAGCGCACCGTCAGGCTCCTGTCCCAGCTGACCAACCAGGTCGCCGTCGTGCAGTACCCCCAGCTGGGCCGCGCCAAGGTGCGGCACGTCGAAGCGGTGTCCATGGCCCCGCGCCAGGTCCTGCTCGTCCTCATCGCCGACACCGGCACCGTCGAGCAGCGGGTGCACACCCTCAGCGAGGACGTCGACCGCGACAGGCTCGCGTACCTGAGGCAGCGGTTCCTCGAGGGGCTGGCCGGGACGGCCGTGGGACGGCTCGCGGTCGGGGCGGCGGAGGTCGTCGCCTCGCTCGCTCCGCAGGACCAGCGGCTCGGCGCCGAACTGGCCCACGGCCTCGGCACCCTCGCAGAGGCGAGCCGCGAAGACCGCATGGTGATGGCCGGCACCGCCTACCTCGCAAGGTCCAACAGCGACTTCCTCCAGAGCATCTCACCCGTGCTCGAAGCGCTCGAGGAACAGGTGGTCCTGCTGCGGCTCCTCTCGGAGATGGCGGCCGATCCCCGCGGCGTCACCGTGACGATCGGCCGGGAGAACCCGTATGTCGGCCTGGCCGAGACCTCGGTCGTCGCGACCGGCTACGGGCAGGACGACGGACCGAAGCTCGGCATCCTCGGCCCCACACGCATGGACTATCCGGCCACGATGGCCGCAGTGCGGGCGGTCGCCCGCTACCTGTCGAAGATCATCGCCGGAAGCTGAGAAGAAAGAGAACTGTGAGCAGCCACTACGAAACCCTCGGCGTGCAGACCGACGCGACCCCCGAGGAGATCAAGAAGGCCTACAAGAAGCTGGCCCGCAAGCTCCACCCGGACATGAACCCGGGCGAGGACGCCGCGGACCGCTTCAAGGCCGTCACCCACGCCTACGAAGTCCTCTCGGACCCGCAGAAGCGCCGTGTCTATGACACGACGGGCAACGAGAACGGCACCGACAACGGCTTCTCCGGCGGCTACAACGGCGCGGGCTTCGCGTTCCAGGACATCTTCGAGACCTTCTTCGGCGGCGGGGCGGGGCAGTCGGGCCCGGCGTCCCGGGTGCGGCGGGGGCAGGATGCGCTCATCGCCGTCCGGATCGAGCTCAAGGACGCCGTCTTCGGCGTCAACAAGAAGCTCGAGGTCGACACCGCGGTCGTCTGCGGCCGCTGCGACGGATCGTGCTGCGAGCCCGGCACCGAGCCGGTCCGCTGCGGCGTGTGCGGCGGCTCCGGGCACATCCAGCGCCCCGTGCGCTCGATCCTCGGCCAGGTCATGACCATGGCCACGTGCCCCACCTGCCAGGGCTTCGGCACGGAGATCCCCAGCCCGTGCAACGAGTGCGGCGGGGAGGGGCGCGTACGGAGCCGGCGCTCGCTCACGGTCAAGATCCCGGCCGGGGTCTCCACGGGCACCCGCATCCAGCTCGCGGGCCAGGGCGAGGCCGGAACGGCCGGCGGTCCGTCCGGGGACCTCTACGTCGAGATCCGGGTGGCCGCGCACCCGACGTTCACGCGCGAAGGCGACGACCTGCACGCGACCCTCAGCGTCCCCATGACCGCGGCCGCGCTCGGGTCCGAGATGACCCTCGAGACGTTCGACGGCGAGCACAGCATCACCCTGCGGCCCGGGAGCCAGTCGGGTGACGTGGTGACCCTGCACGACCTCGGCGTGGCCCGGCTGCGCGGCACGGGCCGCGGGGACCTCCTCGTGCACGTGCGGGTCGAGACCCCGACCAAGCTCGACGCCGAGCAGGAGGAACTCCTGCGCCAGTTCGCCAAGCTCCGCGGCGAGCAGGTCGGCGAGGGCAAGCTCGTGGGCAGCGGCGGCATGTTCGCCAAGCTCCGCGACAAGCTCGGCAACCTCTGACGATGTCCCGGCCGCTCTTCTACGTCGCCCCCGGCGCGCTCGACGGCGCGGTCCCCGGAGGCACCATGACCGTGGACGGCGCCGAGGGCCGTCACGCCGTCGCGGTCCGGCGCCTGGGCGTGGGGGAGGGCGTCGACGTCTCGGACGGCGCCGGAACCCGCGCCGTCGGCACCGTCAGCAGGGCCGAGGGCTCCGTGCTCGAGGCGGTCGTCGACACCGTGCTGCACGAGGAGCGCCCTCCCTTCCGGCTCGTGCTCGTCCAGGCGCTGGCGAAGGGAGACCGGGACGAGCTGGCCGCGGAGACGGCGACAGAGCTCGGTGTGGACGCGGTCGTCCCGTGGCAGGCCGAGCGGTCGATCGTGCGGTGGAAGGGCGAGCGGGCCCAGAAGGCGCTCGCGAAGTGGCGCTCGGTGGTCCTCGCGGCAGCCAAGCAGGCCCGCAGGGCCTGGGTGCCGGACGTCGAGCCGGCGGTCGACGGCGGCCGCCTCGCCGAGCGGATCGCGCATGCGCGGCTCGCGGTGGTGCTCCACGAGGAGGCGAGCGAGTCGCTCACCGGCATCCTGCGGGGCGTGGCCCCGGGGGACGGCGAGGGCGAGATCCTGTTCATCGTCGGCCCGGAGGGCGGCATCAGTCGGGCCGAACTCGAGCGCTTCGTCCAGGCCGGCGCGCGCCTTGCGCTGCTGGGACCGCACGTGCTGCGCTCCTCGACGGCCGGGCCGGCGGCGCTGGCCCTCGCGGGCGAGCACCTCGGCCGGTGGGGGAGCCGGGACGGCCGCTAGCTAGCCGGTGACGGTGAACGACTTCGAGTCCCAGGCCGAGGTGCTCGAGGTCGCCGAGGGCGAGGCGTCCTCGGCCGGCAGGATCCGGACCTCGTAGTCCCCGGGCGGGAGGTTCACCGCGAAGGTGAATTCGCCCACGTGCCCGGCGTCATGGCCCGAGGTCACCGTCCCGCTGACGTACACCGACCGGTTCCCCTGCGCGTCGTGCCGCAGGACCTGCCACGCGAACGGCTTGTCCGGCTGGGTGGCCCTGCCGAAGACCTTGAGCGAACCCTTGAGCCTGCTGCCCTCCTGCGGATCGATGATCCATACCGGGGCGATCATCGAGGGGTCCCGCTGCATGAGCTGCCCCAGCTGGACGCGCTGGAACGCGAGCTGGGAGGTCCGGCCGTCGACCAGGAGCATGACCGAGATCGGCTGGCCGGCGTCGACGAGCCCCGAGCTGGCAGCCGCCGCTGTCGCGGTGTAGACCAGCTGCTGGACCGCGAGCTGGGCCGTCGGCTCGTCGACTCCGGTGTTGAAGGCGTCGTCCGAGACGTCGACCGTGATGTAGTTCCGCCCGGAGACGGACGCGGCAAGCTTCTTGGGCGACTGCCAGGGGCTGAAGTAGTGGGGGTCGAGCGGCTTCTGCGACATCATGATCCGCAGCGCGGTCGCGATGGGGTTGTCCCGGGAATCGGCGTCGCGGAACTCCCGGTAGAGGTAGACGCCGTCCCGGGCCCGGCCGAGCCAGTACACCGGCGCCTTCGCCGAGGTCTGGGACGTCTCGAGCGGGGCCGAGGCCGGGGTCATCCCGCTGGTGGGACCCGCCGTCGAGCCGGCCGCGATGCTCGGCTGCGGAGTGCCGGCGGCCGTGCAGCCCGTCAGCGGCAGGCCCGCGGCGAGGAGCGCGGCAGCAAGCGCCAGGGCGCCGCGTCGGCGCCGGCTCCCCAGCCCAGCTCGAAGTGCCATCGGTTCCCTTGCAGATCAGTCCGCGCCCCTCCGCGGGGCCACCGCCCAGCTTGGCACAGCATCTGCCCACGGTCCCGTGCAGGAGGCCAATAGAGTCCCAAGTGATGCACGATTGATATTTCCAACGGATGGGGCCGCCGCGGCCCCGCGGCCGGCGGACCCCTCGGCGGGCGCGGCAGTAGGATGGACTGGACGGTCGGCCACCGGGGCGGCCACGAGCGGCGGACGGCCGCACCGAGGAGGAGAGACACGCCTGTGACCGCGGAGTTCCCGCACACCACCCCTGCGGCCCGCACCGAGGTGCTGCGCTTCGGTTCGAGCGACGAGATGGTGCGTATCCTCGGCCCCCACGACGAAGCCCTGCGGTACGTCGAGGAGCAGTTCCCGGCAGTGTCGATCCACGCGCGGGGCAACGAGCTCACGATCGTGGGCCCGGCCGCCGAAGTCCCGCACATCCGGCGCCTCTTCGAGGAGATCTCGGCCATCGCCGCCAGCGGCGCCACGGTGACCACGGCGTCGCTCGAGCAGCTCGTCGCGATGCTCCGCACCCAGACTGTCGCGAGCCCTTCCGATGTCCTCACGCACAACATCCTCTCGAGCCGGGGCCGGACCATCCGGCCCAAGACGGCCAACCAGAAGGAGTACGTCGACGCGATCGACGCCAACACCGTGATCTTCGGGATCGGTCCGGCCGGCACGGGCAAGACCTATCTCGCGATGGCCAAGGCGGTGCAGGCACTCCAGCACAAGGACGTCAGCCGGATCATCCTGACGCGGCCGGCCGTGGAGGCGGGGGAGCGGCTCGGGTTCCTCCCAGGCACCCTCAGCGACAAGATCGACCCGTACCTGCGCCCCCTCTACGATGCGCTGCACGACATGATGGACCCCGAGTCGATCCCGCGGCTCATGGCCGCCGGCACCATCGAAGTCGCCCCGCTCGCCTACATGCGCGGGCGCACCCTCAACGACGCCTTCATCATCCTCGACGAGGCGCAGAACACCACCCCCGAGCAGATGAAGATGTTCCTCACGCGCCTGGGCTTCGGCTCGAAGATGGTCGTGACGGGCGATGTGACGCAGGTGGACCTGCCGACGGGCGCGGCCTCCGGGCTGCGGATCGTCCAGCAGATCCTCCAGGGGGTCGAGGATGTGAACTTCTCGGTGCTCGATGCCTCCGACGTGGTCCGGCACCGGCTCGTGGGGGACATCGTCGACGCCTACGGGCGGTGGGACGCCAAGGAGCGCGCCCGTGCGCAGCGCCGGCGGGACCAGGCCCGTGCGCAGGGCGCCTCCTCGCCGGCTGGCGGCGCGCCTGAGTCTAAGCTGGAACCGTGAGCATCGAAGTCAACAACGAGTCCGGCCTCGAGGTCGACGCCGAAGCCCTCGTCCGCCTCGCCCGGTTCGTGTTCGACCGCCTGTGGCTCCATCCGCAGACCGAACTCTCGATCCTTCTCGTCGACGAGGAGGCGATGGAGCGGCTGCACCTGGAGCTCATGGACGAGCCTGGCCCCACGGACGTGCTCTCGGTGCCCATGGATGAGCTCACGCCCGGCGCCCCGGGCCGGCCCACCCCCCAGGGCATGCTCGGGGACATCGCGATCTGCCCCCAGGTCGCGGCACAGCAGGCCGAGCGCGGGGGGCACGCGGCCGACGACGAGCTGCTCCTGCTCGCGACCCACGGCATCCTTCACCTGCTCGGCTTCGACCACGCGGAGCCGGAGGAGCGGGAGGAGATGTTCACGCTCCAGCGCGAGCTGCTCACCGAATTCCTCGGGCGGCCGGCACCGAGCGAGACGGTGGCGTGACGCCCGCCTTCCTCCTCGTCCTCGCCCTCGTCTTCGTCGTCCTCGCGGGATTCCTCGCCGCCGCTGAGGCAGCGCTCGCGTTCCTCCCGCGCCATGATGCGGAGGAGCGGATCGAGGAAGGCCACGCCGCCGCCCTCGCGAGGGTCCTGGCCGATCCGGTGCCGCACCTGCACGCCCTGCGGTTCTGGCGCATCTGGTTCGAGACGGCCGCGGCGGTGGCCGTCGCCGTCCTGGTTCACAGCTGGCTGGACAACGTCTGGCTCGCAGGCCTCGCGGCCACCGTCGTCATGGCGCTCATCGGCTTCCTGCTCGTCGGCGTGTCGCCGCGCCAGCTCGGGCGCCAGCATGCGCTGCCAATCGCCGCGGCGTCCGCGCCGCTCCTGAGCGGCCTCCGGGCGGTCCTCGGGCCTGTCCCGGGGTGGCTCGTCCGGCTCGGCAGCGCCGCCACCGGCACCGACCCGGGCCACGAGGAGGCCACCTACACCGCGACCGAGTTGCGCGAATTCGTCGAGCGCTCCAGTGACACCGAGGACCTCGAGGACGAGCAGGCCGAGCTGCTCCAGTCGGTGTTCGAACTGGGCGAGACCCTCGTGCGGGCCGTCATGGTGCCGCGGACCGACATCGTCGCGATCGAGTCCGGCTCGACCCTGCGCCAGTCGATGTCGCTCTTCCTGAGGTCCGGCTGCTCGCGGGTGCCGGTGTTCCGGGAGAGCCTCGACGACGTCAGCGGGATCCTCTACCTCAAGGACGTCGCTGCGCGGCTCCACGAGACCCCCGGCGCGGAGCGCGAGGCTGTCGACTCGCTGGCGCGAGCGCCGCGGTTCGTGCCCGAGTCCAAGCCCGTCGACGAGCTGCTGAAGGAACTGCAGCGCGAGTCGACGCATCTGGCCATCGTCGTCGACGAATACGGCGGCACCGCGGGCCTGGTCACGCTCGAGGACCTCATCGAGGAACTCGTGGGCGAGATCGTCGACGAGTACGACGACGACGAGCCCGAGGTCCTCGACCTGGGCGACGGCCGATTCCGTGTCACCGCCCGCATGGGCCTGGACGACCTCGGCGAGCTGTTCGACGTCGACCTCGAGGACGACGAGGTGGAGACGGTAGGCGGACTCCTCGCCAAGGGCCTGGGCCGCGTGCCGATCGTGGGCAGCACCGCCGAGATCCACGGAATCCGGCTGACCGCGGAGCGGAGGATCGGGCGCCGGAACAGGATCAGCCACATCCTGGCCGAGCGCGCCGAACCGACCACGACAACTGAGAACAACGACGAGGCAGGGAAAACCCATGGCTGAGAAGACCGAGGGGCACGGCGCCCCCGACTACCGCGCCGGATTCGCCGTGCTCGTGGGGCGCCCCAATGCGGGCAAGTCGACACTGACTAACGCGCTCGTGGGCCAGAAGGTGGCGATCACGTCGGCGAAGCCCCAGACGACGCGGCACACGATCCGCGGCATCGTCCACCGCGAGGACGGCCAGCTGATCCTCGTGGACACCCCCGGGCTCCACCGCCCGCGGACCCTGCTGGGCCAGCGGCTGAACGACCTCGTGGCCGAGACCCTCTCGGAGGTCGACGCGATCGGGTTCTGCATTCCCGCGAACGAGCGGATCGGCCCGGGCGACAAGTACATCGCCAACCAGCTCGCCGCCGTCCCGCGCAAGCCGATCGTCGCCCTCGTCACCAAGGCAGACCTCGTCGACCGCGCCCAGCTGACCGAGCAGCTCCTCGCCGTCGACGCCCTCGGCCGCGAGGTCCTCGGCGGCGAGGGCTGGGCAGACGTCGTTCCCGTGTCCGGGCAGGACGGGTACCAGGTCTCCACCGTGGCAGACGTGCTGATCGGCCACATGCCGCCGTCGCCGCCGCTGTATCCGGACGGTGAGCTCACGGACGAGCCCGAGGCGGTGATGGTCGCGGAGCTCATCCGCGAGGCGGCCCTCGAGGGGGTGCGCGACGAGCTCCCGCACTCCCTCGCCGTCGTGGTGGAGGAGATCGTGCCGCGGGAGGGGCGCAGCGAGGACAATCCCCTCCTCGATGTCCGGGTGAACCTGTTCGTCGAGCGTCCCTCGCAGAAGGCGATCATCATCGGCAAGGGCGGCGCGCGGCTGCGCGAGGTCGGGACCGCGGCGCGCCGCGGCATCGAGGCCCTCCTCGGGACGCGGATCTACCTGGACCTGCACGTCAAGGTCGCCAAGGACTGGCAGCGGGACCCCAAGCAGCTGGGCCGGCTCGGGTTCTAGCCCGGCGTGCCGCCCGCGCTGTGCCTACAGGGCCCACACAGGGCGGCCGGTTACCATATACCGACCTAGCCCCTCGCAGGAAGGCCTCTCCTTGGCTCGACGCGCCGACGCCGCGCCGGCTGCTCCCAGCAGCGCCCGACGCAGCGGCGTGCACCATGCACGCCCGAACGGATCCGCCCCGCTGCGCCACGCGCGTCCCCTCGGGAGGCGGCACCTCGCACTCAAGATCATCGGCGGCGTGGTGGCGCTGGTCCTCGTAGGAGTCATCGCCTTCGCCGGGTACTGGTTCATCCGGCTCGGGTCCAATCTGCACCAGGCCCCACTGAGCGCCGGCAACGCGACGGCGGACGCGACGAACGACGCGACCGACCCGCTGCAGATCCTCATCATCGGCACGGACACCCGCTCCGGCGCCGACGCGGCCTATGGCTCCCAGGCGGACAGCTCCGGGTACGGCAACTCCGACGTGATGATCCTCATGGACATCTCGGGGGACAACAAGGTCGTCTCGATGACGAGCTTCCCGCGCGACCTCATGGTGCCGATCCCGAAGTGCCACGATCCGAAGACGAACCGGGACTTCCCGGCGCAGGCCGTGGGCCAGATCAACTCCGCCATGGCGGAGGCCGGTCCGGGCTGCGCGGTCGACACGGTCAACCAGCTCACGGGCCTGAAGATCGACCACTTCATGGTCGCCGACTTCAACGCCGTCAAGGACCTCTCCAACACGATCGGCGGCGTGCAGGTGTGCGTCAACGCCCCGATCGACGACCCGGCGTCGGGGCTGAAGCTGAACGCGGGGAACAACATGGTCCAGGGCGAGCAGGCGCTGGCCTTCCTGCGCAGCCGCCACGGCGTGGGCGACGGCAGCGACCTGTCCCGCATCAAGTCGCAGCAGGAGTTCCTCGCGTCGCTGGCCCGGAAGGTGAAGTCGGACGGCACCCTCAGCGATGTCTCGAAGCTCCTCTCCATCGCCGACACGATCACCAAGAACCTCACGGTGGACCAGGGGCTCGGCAGCCCCCAGACGATGCTGACCATTGCCGGCCGGCTCAAGGCCGTGGACCTCGCCAAGGTCTCGTTCGTGACCGTGCCGTGGGAGCCCTACACGGGCGACCCCAACCGCGTCCAGGTCAAGCAGCCGGACGCGGGAGCGCTCTTCCAGGCGCTCCGGGAGAACCGCGACCTCACGGCGCCCGCGCCGACCCAGCCCGCGAGCGCCGCGCCGTCGACGTCGTCCCCGTCCACCCCCGCCCCGCCCGCTTATGACAAGTCGATCCAGCCCGTGACCGTCGCCGACGGTTCGGGGGTCGCCGGCCGGTCCGCCGAACTCGTGAAGTTCCTCGCCGGGCAGGGCTTCACCAAGACGACCCAGTTCACGGCCCCGCCCGTGGGCGCCACCAACGTCTACTACGGGGCGAACTTCGCGGACGTCGCGGCCGACGTCGCCTCCAGCCTGGGGATCCCCTCGTCCCAGGTCCAGCAGGCCCCGAATGTCTACGGCGTGCAGGTCTACGTCGGGCAGGACTTCACGACCGGCACCCACTACACGCCGAAGATGCCGGACAACCTCGTGGCCCAGACCGCAGCGCAGAGCACCTGCCAGGCGGCCTTCGGCCAGTAGGCGTCCGGCAGGGCTTCGGCCGGTAGGGCTGCCCGGCTTGGAGGCCCGTACGACGGCGGCCCCGGAATCCCTTGGGGGATTCCGGGGCCGCCGTGTCTGGGCCGGGGGCCTACCAGATGGTCACGCGCTCCTCGGGCGCGAGCCACATCGCGTCGCCCTCGGTGACGCCGAACGCCTCGTGGAAGGCGTCGAGGTTCTTCACGATCGCATTGGTGCGGAACTCGTTGGGGGAGTGCGGGTCGATCGAGAGGCGGCGCAGCGTCTCCTCCGGCCGGCACACCTGCCGCCATACGGTGGCCCACGAGACGAAGAACCGCTGCGCGCCGGTGAGGCCGTCGATCACCGGGGCCTCCTGCCCGTTCAGGCTGAGCCGGTAGGCCTTGTAGGCGATGCCGAGGCCCCCCAGGTCGCCGATGTTCTCGCCGAGCGTCAGCCGCCCGTTGACCGTGTGGCCGGGCGTCTCCGCCGGAGCCAGGGCATTGAACTGGTCCACGAGGCGGCCCGTGAGCCCCTCGAACGAGCTGCGGTCCGCGTCCGTCCACCAGTTCCGCAGGGCGCCGGTCCCGTCGAACTGCGAGCCCTGGTCGTCGAAGCCGTGCCCGATCTCGTGTCCGATCACGGCCGCGATCCCGCCGTAGTTCACGGCCGGGTCCGCGTCCGGGTGGAAGAAGGGCTCCTGCAGGATGGCCGCCGGGAAGACGATCTCGTTCATGAGCGGGTGGTAGTACGCGTTGACCGTCTGCGGGGTCATGAGCCACTTCACGCGGTCCACCGGCTTGCCGATCTCGTCCAGCAGGCGGTCGAGCTCCGCGGCGTGGGCGCGCCAGACGTTGCCGAGCAGGTCCGCCTCGTCGACCACGACATCGGAGAAGTCGATCCACTCGTCCGGGTAGCCGATCTTGGGCCGGAAGGCCGCGAGCTTCTCGAGCGCGCGCTCCCGCGTCTGGGCGCCCATCCACGGCAGGACGGAGATGCTCTCGCGGTAGGCCTCGACGATGTTGGCCACGAGCTCCTGCATGGCCGCCTTGTGGCCCTCGGGAAAATGGCGGGCCACGTAGAGGCGGCCCACAGCCATCCCCAGCCCGGCCTCGACCGCGCCGACGCCCCGCTTCCACCGCTCCTTGTTCTGGGGGGTGCCCGAGAGGACTGTGCCGTAGAACGCGAAGTGGCGGTCCACGAACACCGCCGAGAGGAACGGTGCGGCGGAGCCCACCAGGTGGGCGGTGAGCCAGAGCTTCCAGGTCTGCAGCGGGGCCTCGTCCAGGAGCCCGGCGATCCCCGCGAGGAAGTCGGGGTTGCCCACCACGAGCTCGGCCCGCGCATCGGCGCGGATGCCCGTGGCCTCTGCCCAGGCCGGGAAGTGCCCGAACGCCTCGGTCGCCTCGGCCTCGGTGCGCAGGTTGTAGGTCCGCTGCGGGTCGCGGAGGGCCACCCTGTCCCAGTGGAGGGCCGCGATCCGCCGCTCCAGGCCGAGCACCGCGGCGGCGTCCTCGGCCGCGGTGGCCGAGCCCAGCAGGGCGAAGACGTCGCGGAGGTAGTCCTCGTAGGCGGTGACCGTCTCGGCGAACTTCTCGTCGCGGTAGTAGGACTCGTCGGGGAGGCCGAGGCCGCCCTGGCTCGCGTACAGGACCACGCGCTCGGGGTTGCCGGCGTCGGGCGCGGCGTAGAAGCTGAACAGGCCCTCGGTGCCCCCGCGCCCGAGGCGCGCCGACGTCGTGACGAGGGAGTCGACGTCGTCCACCGCCGCGATCTCGGCGAGCAGCGGCTGCAGGGGGGCGGCGCCGAGTTCCTCGACGCGTCCCACATCCATGAACGAACGGAAGAACGCCCCGATCTTGGCCTCGTCCGAGCCCTCCGGGTGGTCGCCGCCGGCGAGGTCCTCGATGAGCGCCCGGACGTTCTCCTCGGAGAGGTCCCGCAGCTGCACGAAGGTCCCGACGAGCGCCCGGTCCGCGGGGATCTCGGTCGAGCTCAGCCACCCTCCGTTGACGTGGCGGTACAGGTCGTCCTGCGCCCTGACCCGGTCATCGAAGTACTGGCGGTCGACGCCGGACGGCGCGGCTGGGCTGGTCATGGTGCCTCCTGTCTGCGGACGCTTCATCTTAGGCGCCGCGGCGTCACCCGGGCGGGCGCGCCATGAGCGGATGCTATCGTGGGCCTGTGCCAACCGCGCTGCTTCTTCTTAGCTGCCGTGGCGGGGCCTTCTAGCCGCTGATCCTCTGGTGATCCGCCGCAGGCCGATCCCCGCCGCGGAGTTCCCTCGTGCACGGCCGCCGCGGATCACAGCAGCTATGAAAGGCCTACAGTAAAATCATGCGCAACGCTCAGAAGCCCTCGGGCATGCCCGTCCACCGCTACCTGCCCTTCCACGAGCAGATCACGGTGGAGCTGCCCGACCGGACGTGGCCGGAGAAGCGGATCGAGAAGGCGCCGCGCTGGTGCGCGGTGGACCTGCGGGACGGCAACCAGGCACTCATCGACCCCATGAGCCCCGCCCGCAAGCTGAAGATGTTCAAGCTCCTCGTCGACATGGGCTACAAGGAGATCGAGGTCGGCTTCCCCTCGGCGTCGCAGACA
Source organism: Sinomonas sp. RB5 (assembly GCF_054063535.1). Lineage (NCBI taxonomy): Bacteria > Bacillati > Actinomycetota > Actinomycetes > Micrococcales > Micrococcaceae > Sinomonas > Sinomonas sp. RB5. Next base: position 122,087 of record NZ_JBSSGJ010000005.1, on the reverse strand, counting down.
GACTTCGACTTCGTCCGCCAGCTCATCGACGGCAACCACATCCCGGACGACGTCACCATCCAGGTCCTGACCCAGGCGCGCGAGCACCTCATCGAGAGGACCTACGAGGCCCTCGCCGGTTCCAAGCAGGCGATCGTGCACCTCTACAACTCGACCTCGGTGCTGCAGCGGCGGGTGGTGTTCAACCAGGACGAGGACGGCATCCTCGACATCGCGGTGCAGGGGGCACTGCTGTGCAAGAAGTACCAGGAGATGATCCCGGACACGCACATCACGTACGAGTACTCCCCGGAGTCGTTCACGGGCACGGAGCTCGAGTACGCGGCCCGCGTCTGCAACGCCGTCGCCGAGGTCTTCGAGGCCAGCGCGGACAACCAGGTGATCGTGAACCTGCCGGCCACGGTCGAGATGGCCACCCCGAACGTGTACGCCGACTCGATCGAGTGGATGAGCCGCAACCTGCATCCGCGCGAGGGCATCATCCTGTCCCTGCACCCGCACAACGACCGGGGGACCGGGGTCGCAGCGGCCGAGCTGGGCTACATGGCCGGCGCCGACCGGATCGAGGGCTGCCTCTTCGGCAACGGCGAGCGCACCGGCAATGTCGACCTCGTCACGCTCGGGCTGAACATGTTCGTCCAGGGCGTCGATCCGATGATCGACTTCTCCAACATCGACGAGATCCGCCGCACGGTCGAGTACTGCAACCAGCTGCCGGTGGGCGAGCGGGTCCCCTACGGCGGCGATCTCGTCTTCACCGCGTTCTCGGGGTCCCACCAGGACGCCATCAAGAAGGGCTTCGAGGCGCTCGAGCGCGACGCCGCCGCCGCCGGCACCCCCGTGGACCAGTTCACCTGGCAGGTTCCGTACCTGCCCATCGACCCCAAGGACCTCGGCCGCAGCTACGAGGCGGTCATCCGGGTCAACTCCCAGTCCGGCAAGGGCGGCGTGGCCTACCTGCTCAAGAACGAGCACAGCCTGGACCTTCCGCGCCGGGCGCAGATCGAGTTCTCCGGCGTGATCCAGCGGCACACCGACACGGCCGGCGGGGAGGTCAGCGCCGCCCAGCTGTGGGCCATCTTCAGCGACGAGTACCTGCCCTCCACCGAGGACGGCAGGGCGTGGGGCAAGTACGCGCTCAGCCACGTCACCGCGGAGTCCGACGAGGACGGCACGATGACGCTCAACGCCACGCTCCGGATCGACGGGGAGCGCGTGGAGCGCACCGGCACCGGCAACGGCCCCATCGCCGCGCTGCTGGACATCTTCGCCCAGGAGGGCATCGACGTCCGGGTCCTGGACTACAGCGAGCACGCGCTGAGCGAGGGCGGCAACGCCCGCGCCGCCGCCTACGTCGAGTGCGCGGTGGGGGAGCGGGTCCTGTGGGGCGTGGGCATCGACCCGAACACCTCGATGTCCTCGCTCAAAGCCGTCATCTCGGCCGTGAACCGGGCGCTGCGCGACGCGGAGGCTGCCGCCTGAGGCACCCGCAGGCAGTGCGCACGACGGCGCCGGGCACCAGCCCGGCGCCGTCGTGCCGCCCGCGCGGCACTCGCGGTGGGAGAATGGGGCCCATGGCTGAGACGACGTTCGCATCCCGGAGCTACCGGGACGACGGCGTGGTGCTGCGTACCCACAAGCTCGGCGAGGCGGACCGGATCGTGGTCCTGCTGACCCGCTCCCACGGACAGGTCCGCGCCGTGGCGCGCGGCGTGCGCCGCACCCGCAGCCGCTTCGGGGCGAGCCTCGAGCCGTTCATGGTCGCCGAGCTCCAGCTCGTGCACGGCCGCTCGCTCGAGATCGTGAGCCAGGCCGCCGCCCGGGCCAGCTACGGCGCCCCGATCGCCGCCGACTACTCCCGCTACACGGTGGCGGCCGCGATGGCCGAGACGGCCGAGCGCCTGACGGCCTCGGAGGCCGACGCGGCCACTGCGCAGTACCTGCTCCTCGTCGGCGCCCTCGCCGCGCTGAGCAGGGGAGCGCACCCGCCGGGGCTCATCCTCGACTCCTACCTCCTGCGGGCCCTCGCGACCGCCGGATGGGCGCCGAGCTTCACCGACTGCGCCCGCTGCGGCGAGCCGGGACCGCACGGGGCCTTCAGCGCGGCCCTCGGCGGCATCGTCTGCGCGGCATGCCGGCCGCCCGGGTCTCCGGCCCCGGCCAAGGAGACCGTCCGGCTGCTCGCCGCGCTGCTGGCCGGTGACTGGGAGTCGGCCGACGCGTCGGAGGCCCTCCACCGGCGCGAGGCCGCCGGCCTCGTCGCCGCCTACGCGCAGTGGCACCTCGAACGCGCGGTGGGATCCCTCAAGCTCGTCGAGCGGGAGCCCGCCGACCCCTGACAGCCGGCCGCGCGGCGTCGTCCGCGGCCGAGAAGACCCCCAACCCGACCCGGACGGTGACCGCCCTCGTGACCCCCCTCTCCCCGCGCCGCGCCCGCACTGGCCGCCCCGCTCCGACCCCGCCCTTCCCGCACCCCTCGGGGGCCACCCCGCCCGACATTCCGCGCGAGTTCGTGCCGCGGCACGTCGCCATCGTCATGGACGGCAACGGCCGCTGGGCCAACCAGCGCGGCCTGCCGCGCATCGAGGGCCACAAGGCCGGGGAGCCCGCACTCCTCGACGTCATGGCCGGCGCGATTGAGCTCGGCATCGAGTACGTCTCGGTGTACGCGTTCTCCACGGAGAACTGGAAGCGCTCGCCCGAGGAGGTCCGATTCCTCATGGGCTTCAACAAGGACGTCCTGCGGCGCCAGCGCGACACCCTGGACTCGTGGGGCGTGCGCATCCGGTGGGCCGGGCGCCGGCCGCGCCTCTGGGGCTCGGTGATCAAGGAACTCGAGGAGGCCGAGGCCTACACGCGCCAGAACACGGTGTGCCACCTCACGATGTGCGTCAACTACGGGGGCCGTGCGGAGATCGCCGACGCCGTCGCCGCCATCGCCCGCGACGTCGAGGCCGGCCGGCTGCGCGCGAGCAGCGTGCGGGAGAGGACCATCCAGCGCTACCTCGACGAGCCGGACCTGCCGGACGTGGACCTCTTCCTGCGCAGCTCGGGCGAGCAGCGCCTGAGCAACTTCCTGCTGTGGCAGTCGGCGTACGCGGAGATGGTGTTCCTCGACACGCTGTGGCCGGACGTCGACCGCCGCACCCTCTGGGAGGCCGTGGAGATCTACGCGCGCCGGGACCGCCGGTACGGGGGCGCGGTCGACCGCGCCCCCGCGGGCTAGCTCTCCCGCCGGCTGAGCTCCTCGAGCCAGCGCCCCAGCCGGCCGTAGGCCTCGTTCCGGACGGGGGCCGGGGAGAGCAGCACATCGTGCAGCCCTCCCTCCACGAGGGCCTCCTCCAGGTCCACGCACAGCTCGGCCGCAGCGCGGCGCATCGGGGCGATCGGCAGCACCGCGTCGCGCTCGCGCATCCGCTCGCGCCACACGGGCCCCATGTCCGAGGTCGTGGACGCGAGCAGCAGGGACGGCAGCTCAATCCTGGGCCCGGACCTCAGGAGCCGCTGCCCCTGGAGGACACCGTGGAGCCAGCCCAGCCGCACGGGGAACGCGTTGCGCGGGCGCAGGTCCTCGCGCAGGTCCCACTCGCCCCCGGCCTCCTTGGCGACCGCCCGCCAGAAGTAGCCCCGGGAGGGCAGGGGTATCTGCTGGCGCGGCCAGCGCGCCGACGCCGGGCGCAGGGCGGCCTCGAGCACGCGCCCGGCAGCCGTGCCGCCGTGGGCCACGAGCCACGGGCTGCTGAGGACGAGCCCGGCGAGCTCGCCCGCCGACCGCTGGGCGTAGAGCGCGGCCGCGAGGCCCCCGGTCGAATGTCCCATGAGCACCGGACGGGCCCCCGAGTCGGTGTGGGCGGCGGCGACGGCCGCTGCGACGCTCTCGAGGTAGTGCTCGGCCGAGCCGACGAACCCGGGCAGCTCGCCGGCGGCGAGGCTCCGTCCGTGTTCGGGGAGGTCGAGGGCGTAGAACCGGTAGCCGTGGGTGTCGGCGAAGTGGGCGAGCTCGAGGTTGAAGAAGTAGTCGCTCCAGCCGTGGACGTACAGCAGCGCTCCCTCCGCCCGCAGCGGGGCCGCGGGGCCGCCGCCCCCCGAGTGCTCCTCCGCCGGATCGAACCGGATGAGCGTGCCGAGCTCGCCGTGCCGCCCGCGCCCGAGCGGAGCCGATTCGACGCCGTGGCCCAGGAAGTCCTGGGTCCAGTGGAGCGGCATGGGGCCTCCTGGTCTCGGCGTCAAGAACGAGAGTAGAGAGCGGCGGGCATGGGAGACTAGACCCATGCGCTTCTACCCCCTGTTCTTCCGTGCTGCCTTCTCCTGGATGGACGCCGAGCGGGCCCACCGGATCGGGTTCGGCGCGATCCGGGCCGTGCACGCGTGCGGTCTGGGCCGGGCCCTCGGCCGGTACACGGCGCCCGCTCCGTCGCTGCGGACCGAGGCCCTCGGCCTCACGTTCCCCTCGCCCTTCGGGCTGGCCGCCGGCTTCGACAAGGAGGGCCGGGGGATCGAGGCGCTGGCCGAGCTCGGCTTCGGGCACATCGAGGTCGGCACCATCACCGGGCAGGCGCAGCCCGGGAACCCGCGGCCGCGCCTCTTCCGGCTCATCGAGGACCGGGCGGTCGTGAACAGGATGGGCTTCAACAACGACGGCGCCGCCGCCGTCGCCCCCCGCATCGCCTCCGCCCGGGCCGCCCTCGAGGCACGCTACGGCGCAGGGCGGCCGGTCATCGGCGTCAACATCGGCAAGACCAAGGCCGTGGAGCTCGAGGACGCCGTCGACGACTACCGGGTGAGCGCGCGCGAGCTGGCGCCCGTGGCCGACTACCTGGTGGTGAACGTCAGCTCGCCGAACACGCCGGGGCTGCGCCTCCTGCAGAGTGTCGAGACCCTCCGGCCGCTCCTCGCCGCGGTGCGCGAGGAGTCCGAGGCTGCCGCCGGGCGCCGCGTGCCGCTGCTGGTGAAGATCGCCCCGGACCTCTCGGACGCGGACGTCGACGACGTCGCGCGGCTCGCCCTCGACATGGGGCTCGACGGCATCATCGCCACCAACACCACGATCTCTCGGGACGGCCTCGTCAGCCCCGCGGAGGCGGTCGAGGCCGCCGGCGCGGGCGGCCTCTCGGGCGCGCCGCTCAAGCACCGCTCACTCGAGGTGCTGCGCCGGCTCAAGGCCGTGGTGGGGGACCGGCTCGCCCTCGTCGCCGTGGGAGGCGTGGAGACGGCCGACGACGTCCGCGCACGCCTCGAGGCGGGTGCCACGCTCGTCCAGGGCTACACCGCGTTCCTCTACGAGGGTCCCTTCTGGGCGGCCGCCGTCAACCGCGGCCTCGCCCGCACGCCCGCCGCGGCGCCGGCCCCGCGGCCCTGACCCGGCCCGGCCGTCGGCCCTGCCGTCGGGGAGGGGGGACGGACGACGGCGGCGCGGCACCCGGGTGGGTGCCGCGCCGCCGTCGTCACGGGGGCAGCCAGGGGAGCGCCCGGGCTGCCGCGGGCCGTCAGCCCGGGTTCTGGCCGCGCTTCACGAGCGGCTTGGGCAGCCGCAGCGGACGGAACTGCAGGGCCCGCATGCTGCCGTACCAGACGGTGCCGCGCTCGACCTCGCCGAACTTGTTCTGGAGCGCGCGCTTGAGCCTGCGCGAGAGCCAGAAGGTGTCCGCGAACACCAGCAGGAAGACGATCCAGAAGGCCCCCAGGATGAACACCTGGGCCGCGGCCGCCTGGGGGACGATGAACGAGATGACCACGAAGGCCAGGGCCGCGAACATGAGGTACTCGCCGAGGTTGAAGCGCGCATCGACGAAGTCGCGCGCGAACCGCTTCTGCGGTCCCCGGTCGCGGAACGGCATGTTCCTTTCGTCGCCCGTCTCGAGGGCCCGGCGCACGCGCTGGCGCTCCTCCACTGCGGCCTGCCGCTCGGCGGCCCGGGACGCCTTGCGGTCCGTGGGGACGAGGGGGCGCCGGCGCGCCGCCTCCTGGTCTTTGCGCCTCGGGGTCGGGGTCCCCTTGCCCACGATCGGGACCTGGGGCTCGGCGGGCTGCGGGGGGCTGTCGGCAGCCGGCTCGTTCTTGCGTCCAAACACCCTTCAAGGATACCGGCCGGGGCCGCGTGCGGCCGCCGCGGCCGGCCGGGCGTGCGGGGCATTGATGGGACAGGTCCTCCCTTGTAATGTCAAGCCATGCCTTCACATCTACCCCAGCACGTGCCCGCCTCCGACGTCGCGGCGCTGCGGTCCGCCGTCGCCGGGCGGTTCGCCGACACGGTCGCCGAGCTGTCCCACCTCGTCGCGATCCCCGGCATCGCGTGGCCGTCCTTCCCGCCCGCCGAGATCGAGCGCAGTGCGCAGGCCGTCCTGGAGCTCGTCCGCGCCGCGGGCATCGAGGATGCCGAGATCCTGCGTGCTCCCCGCGCTGACGGCACCGAGGGCGGCCCTGCCGTGGTGGCACGCCATCCCGCGAAGCCGGGCCAGCCCACGGTCCTGCTCTACGCCCACCACGACGTCCAGCCGCCGGGGGACCTCGCCCTGTGGGAGACCGAGCCGTTCACGGCCACGGAACGCGACGGGCGGCTGTACGGCCGGGGGAGCGCCGACGACAAGGCCGGGATCCTCGTCCACCTCGCGGCCTTCCGCGCCGTCACCGAGGTCTTCGCCGACAGGTTCGGCCTCGGCGTGACCCTCTTCATCGAAGGCGAGGAGGAATTCGGCTCCCCGTCCTTCCGCGCCTTCCTCGAGGCGCACCGCGAACGTCTCGCGGCCGACGTGATCGTCGTCGCCGACTCGAGCAACTGGGCGGTCGGCCAGCCCGCGCTCACAGCCAGCCTGCGCGGCCTTGTCGACGGGACGTTCGAGGTGGCCGTGCTCGGCCACTCCGTCCACTCCGGCGTGTTCGGCGGCCCCGTGCTCGACGCCCCCACGATCCTCGCCCGGCTCATCGCCACGCTCCACGACGACGCCGGCAACGTCGCCGTGGCGGGCCTGGTGGCCCACGACGACGCCGACCTCGACTACCCGGAGGAGCAGTACCGCCAGGACGCCTCGGTGCTGGACGGCGTCCGCCTCGCGGGCACCGGCAGCATCGCCGCCCGGCTGTGGCGCCGCCCCGCGCTGTCGATCATCGGCATCGACGTGCCCGCAGTGGACGTCGCCTCCAACACCATCCAGGCCCGGGCGCGCGCCAAGTTCAGCCTCCGCCTCGCCCCGGGGCAGGACCCGGACGCCGCCATGGAGTGCGTGCGCGAACACCTCGAGGCCCACGTGCCGTTCGGCGCCCACCTCACCTTCACCCCCAAGGAGAAGGGGAGTGCCTACCAGGCGGACACGGACTCGGAGGCTGCGCGCACCGTGATGTGGGCGCTCGGCGAAGCGTGGCAGACCCCGGCCGTGCACACCGGCATGGGCGGCTCGATTCCGTTCATCGCCGACCTCAAGGAGGTCTTCCCTGCCGCCGAGGTGCTCATCACCGGCGTCGAGGACCCCGATTCGCGGGCCCACAGCGCCAATGAGTCGCTGCACCTCGGCGATTTCGAGAAGTGCATCGTGGCCGAGGCCCTCCTCCTGGCCGGGCTCCGCCGCGACGGAGTGTGAACTCGCCCTCAGGGGGTTGGCAGGGCCTGCCGCCTCGGTCGTAGCATGGATGGAAGGCCCTACGAGGCCGGTCGGGCACTCCGCCGGCCACGAGAGACGGCACGAGAGAAGGTATGGAATGAGCACTGCAATCAATGAGCCGGCCGAGGCCCTTGCCTCGCACGAGGTGCAGCTGACCGAGGTTGCCGCGGGCAAGGTCCGCAGCCTGCTGGAGCAGGAGGGCCGCACCGACCTGCGCCTGCGCGTGTCCGTCCAGCCCGGAGGCTGCTCCGGCCTCATCTACCAGCTGTACTTCGACGAGCGCCTCCTGGACGGCGACGCCGTGCGGGACTTCGACGGCGTCGAGGTGGTCGTGGACAAGATGAGCGTGCCGTACCTCGCGGGCGCCACCATCGACTTCGAGGACTCCATCTCGAAGCAGGGCTTCACGATCGACAACCCCAATGCGCAGGGTTCGTGCGCATGCGGCGACTCCTTCCACTGAGCCGCCTCGGGCACGGCATCGGCCGCGCCTCGACGGGACTGCCGACGGTCCCGTTGAGGCGCGGCCGACGCGTCTGCGGGACATGTGGGAGATTGGCTGGTGTTCGCTGTAAGCTCTACACCGAGTAGTAAAACTATGTCGCCCGGTCGCGTGCACGGGAGCTCGTCTGCCGTGCTGCCACCGGAGAGAAGCACCAAGAGGAAGGGCCGTCTGTGAGGTCGCAGAACCGAACCAGCAGGCAGCGCGCACGTATCATCACGGTCTCGGCAGTTGCCGCGGCCGGCGCGCTCGCACTGTCTGGATGTTCACCCGAGGTCCAGCGTGGCTGGCTACCCACTGATCGGGATACCACGAGCAATACGCCGATCATCACGGACCTCTGGGTGAATTCCTGGATCGCGGCCATGGTCATCGGCATGATCACGTGGGCCCTCATCCTCTGGTGCATCGTGGCCTACCGCCGGCGCAAGGGCACCAGGGGCTTCCCCCGCCAGACGAGCTACAACCTCCCGCTCGAGATCTTCTACACGGCCATCCCGCTGTTCCTCGTCTTCACGTTCTTCTACTTCACCGACCGCGACCAGCGCGCGATCGACACCCCGAACGCGAACCCGGACGTGACCGTCAATGTGGTCGGCAAGCAGTGGTCCTGGGACTTCAACTACAAGCAGGGCGGCGTCGTCAAGGACGATGTGCACGAGGCCGGCACGCAGGCGCAGCTGACGGGCCAGCCGATCGACCTCAACACGCTCCCGACCCTCTACCTCCCGGTGGGCAAGTCGGTGACCGTGGAGCTCACGTCCCGCGACGTCATCCACTCGTTCTGGGTCCCCGCCTTCCTCCAGAAGCGCGACATGATCCCGGGCAAGCCCAACTACATGTACTTCACCCCGCAGAAGGAGGGCACCTACGACGGCAAGTGCGCCGAGCTCTGCGGTGAGTACCACTCCGAGATGCTGTTCCGCGTGAAGGTCGTCTCCGAGGCGGAGTTCCAGGCGCATCTGGCGGGCCTCGACAAGGGCCTCCTGGACACGAAGTACGACCGCAACCCTAACCAGAACCAGAAGTAGGGACCATGGCTACCTATACCCAGTCGCCTTCTGCCGGTGCTGTAAGCGCACCGGTGGTGCCGACGTCCAAGGGGCGCATCGTCGTCAACTGGATCACCTCGACCGACCACAAGACCATCGGGTACATGTACCTGATCGCGTCGTTCGTGTTCTTCTGCCTCGGCGGCGTGATGGCACTGCTCATCCGCGCCGAGCTCTTCGAGCCGGGCATGCAGATCCTGCAGACCAAGGAGCAGTACAACCAGCTGTTCACGATGCACGGCACGATCATGCTGCTCATGTTCGCGACCCCGCTCTTCGCGGGCTTCACGAACGTGATCATGCCGCTGCAGATCGGTGCCCCGGATGTCGCGTTCCCGCGCCTGAACGCCCTCGCGCTCTGGTTCTTCCTCTTCGGCTCCACCATCGCGGTGGCCGGCTTCATCACGCCGCAGGGCGCGGCCTCGTTCGGCTGGTTCGCCTACGCCCCGCTGTCGAACACGACCTTCACCCCCGGCGTCGGCGGTGACCTCTGGGTCTTCGGGCTAGCGCTCTCGGGCTTCGGCACCATCCTCGGTGCGGTCAACTTCATCACCACGGTGATCTGCATGCGCGCGCCCGGCATGACGATGTGGCGCATGCCGATCTTCACCTGGAACGTCTTCATCACCTCGATCCTCGTGCTGATGGCGTTCCCCCCGCTGGCCGCCGCCCTGTTCGGCCTCGGTGCCGACCGCCGCTTCGGCGCCCACATCTTCGACCCGGAGAACGGCGGCGCCATCCTCTGGCAGCACCTGTTCTGGTTCTTCGGCCACCCCGAGGTGTACATCATCGCGCTGCCGTTCTTCGGCATCGTCTCGGAGATCTTCCCGGTCTTCAGCCGCAAGCCGATCTTCGGCTACAAGGGCCTTGTCTTCGCGACCATCGCCATCGCGGCCCTCTCCGTGAGCGTGTGGGCACACCACATGTACGTCACCGGCGCTGTGCTGCTCCCGTTCTTCTCGTTCATGACCATGCTGATCGCGGTCCCCACCGGCGTGAAGTTCTTCAACTGGATCGGCACGATGTGGCGGGGCTCGCTGACCTTCGAGACCCCGATGCTCTGGAGCCTCGGCTTCCTCATCACCTTCCTCTTCGGTGGCCTCACGGGCATCATCCTGGCGTCGCCGCCGCTGGACTTCCACGTCTCGGACACCTACTTCGTGGTGGCGCACTTCCACTACGTCGTGTTCGGCACCGTCGTCTTCGCGATGTTCGCAGGGTTCTACTTCTGGTGGCCCAAGTTCACGGGCAAGATGCTCAACGAGCGGCTCGGGAAGATCCACTTCTGGCTGCTGCTCATCGGCTTCCACGGCACCTTCCTCATCCAGCACTGGCTGGGCGTCATGGGCATGCCGCGCCGCTACGCCGACTACCTTCCCCAGGACAACTTCACCTGGATGAACCAGTTCTCCACGATCTTCTCGTTCGTGCTGGGCGCCTCGCTGATCCCGTTCTTCTGGAACGTGTACATCACCGCCCGCCACGGCAAGAAGGTGCTCGTGGACGATCCCTGGGGCTTCGGCGGATCCCTCGAGTGGGCCACCTCCTGCCCGCCGCCGCGGCACAACTTCACGTCGCTGCCGCGCATCCGTTCCGAGCGTCCCGCGCTTGACCTCCACCACCCGGAGCTCTCCAGCGTTGGAGCCGTCCAGCACGCGGGGGCCACGGCTGCCGTCGCGGCCGCCGACCGTAAGGACACCGCCAAGTGAAAATCGAGACGATGATCTTCGGGATCGTGGGGCTGTTCTTCCTCCCGGTCGCGATCGTGTACGGATTCATGACCCAGTGGACCGAATGGGTCGGCGTCATCGGGCTGCTGCTGGCCTTCGGGCTGGGCATCATGATCAGCTCGTACATCATGGTGACGGGGCGCCGGGTCGGACTCCGCCCGGAGGACCGCGAGGACGCCGAGATCCATGAGGGTGCCGGCGAGCAGGGGCACTTCAGCCCCTGGAGCTGGTGGCCGCTCATCCTCGGCGCCTCCGCCGCGATCAGCTTCCTCGGCGTCGCAGTCGGCTGGTGGATCCTGTTCATCGGCGCGGGCATCGCCATCGTGGCCCTCGTCGGCTGGGTCTTCGAGTACAGCCGCGGAGACCACGCCCACTGAGCTGCTCACAGCACATAGGCCGGTGGCCGGCACCCTTGTGAAGGGTGCCGGCCACCGGCCTATCTGCTGTGCCCCCGGGCAGCGGATCGCGGCACGCAGACGGTGTGGGGTGTGTCAGGATTGAAGCGACACCTGCCGCGTGCCTCTGCCGGGACGCGCCACGGCTCACGAGGAGGACTGTGCACAACGCCGAGGGCATCGACGGCGAACTCGATCGCTCGTCGAAGACCGCCATGTACATCCAGCTGCGGGAGATCCTCCGGTCCCACATCGCCGTCAAGCTGGCCCCCGGCGCGCCCCTGCCGTCCGAACGGGACCTCTCCCTCCGGTTCGGCGTGGCCCGGATGACGGTGCGCCAGGCGATCGACGCCCTCGTGGCCGAGGGTGTCCTGGACCGCGTCGTCGGGCTGGGGACCTTCGTCAGCCGCCCGAAGCTCGACCTGCAGATGAAGCTCACCTCCTACTCGGAGGAGATGCAGCGCCGGGGAATGGTCCCGGATGCCAAGGTGCTCAGCTTCGAGCAGATCGGCGCCTCCGCCTATCTGGCCCGGGAGCTGAAGGTGGACGAGGGGACTCCTGTGGTCCGCTTCCGGCGCCTCCTGCTCGCCGACAAGGAGCCGATGAGCGTCGACGAGAACTACATCGTGGCCAGCCGGGTGCCCGGGTTCACGGAGGGGCCGCCCCCGAACTCCCTCTACCAGGTGCTCAACGAGAAGTACGGCCTCGTCATGGAATGGGGAGAGGACACGATCGAGGCCACCGCGGCGTCGCCGTCCACGGCCCGCCTGCTCAACGTGGAGATGGGCTCGCCCCTGCTCAAGATCCAGCGCCATGCGTACGTGTCGAAGTCGATCGTGGACTACTCGGTGTCCTACTACCGGGCCGACCGCTACAAGCTCTGGGTGCCGCTCCAGCGCCCGGGAGTCCGCACGCCCCGCAGCTACTCGCCCAAGCGCTTCGGGGCCCTCTGAGGACCCACTGGGCGCCGCTCGCAGGTGCTCATACGGGAAGGACCCCGCACCGGCAGGTGCGGGGTCCTTCTGTCGGCGAGGCTGCCGGCGTCAGTGGGTGATGCTCTTGGCCTCGTCGTGCGACTCGATCGCCTCGTGGTGCCCGTGGGCGTGGGCCGCCTCGAGCTCGGCCGGGGTGACCGGAGCGATGCGGTCCTCGAAGAACCACTGGGAGAGCTTCGCGCGGCGCTTCTCCTTGCGGTCCACGACGCCCTTCGCGTTCGGCTGCGCCGGAAGGACCTGCGGGGACTCGAAGCCGACCAGGCGATAGCGCTTGTACTCGTCGACCGGGGCGTGGACCTCGATGAACTCGCCGTGGGGGAGCCGGACGATGCGGCCCGTCTCCCGGCCATGGAGGGCAATCTCGCGGTCCTTGCGCTGCAGCGCGAGGGAGATCCGCTTCGTGATGACGAAGGCGATGATCGGGCCTGCGAAGAACAGCGCGCGGAGCCAGTAGGTCACATCGTTGAGCGCCACGTGGAAGTGGGTCGCGATGAGGTCGGAGCTGGCTGCAGCCCACATCACGCAGTAGAACGTAAATCCGGCCATGCCGATCGCGGTACGCGTCGGGGCGTTGCGCGGACGGTCCAGGACGTGGTGCTCACGCTCGTCCTTGGTGATCCAGCGCTCGATCCACGGGTACGTGAACAGCACGGTGAAGACGATGCCCGCCGGGACGAGCGCCGGCAGGAGCACATTGAGCGTGAGCGTCTGGTTGAAGATCATGAACTCGAAGTGCTGCCGGTAGCCACCGATCGGGCCGAGGACACCCGGCATGAGACGCAGCGCACCGTCGACCCAGCCGATGTACCAGTCCGGCTGGGTGCCGGCCGAGACGGGGGAGGGGTCGTAGGGACCGTAGTTCCAGATCGGATTGATCGTGAACGCCGAGGCCATCGCGGCGATGACCCCGAACACGATGAAGAAGAAGCCGCCGGCCTTGGCCGCGTAGACCGGGCCGAGGGGGTAGCCGACGACGTTGCCGTCGTTGCGGCCGGGGCCGGGGTACTGCGTGTGCTTGTGCACCACGACGAACATGAGGTGCAGCGCGACGAACAGCAGGATCATCGCGGGGATGAGCAGGATGTGCAGCACGTACAGACGCCCGATGATGGCCGAGCCCGGGAACTCGCCGCCGAACAGGAACATCGAGATCCAGGTGCCGATGATCGGGATGGACTTGATGACGCCGTCGATGATGCGCAGGCCGTTGCCCGAGAGGAGGTCGTCGGGGAGCGAGTAGCCGGTGAAGCCGGCCGCCATGCCCAGGATGAGGAGCACGCCGCCGATGACCCAGTTCATCTCACGCGGCTTGCGGAACGCGCCGGTGAAGAAGACGCGCAGCATGTGCACGCTCATCGAGGCCACGAACAGCAGGGCGGCCCAGTGGTGGACCTGGCGCATGAACAGTCCGCCGCGCACCTCGAAGGAGATGTGCAGCGAGGACTGGTACGCAACCGACATCTCCATGCCGCGCAGGGGCACGTAGGCGCCGGCGTAGTGCGTCTCCGCCATCGACGGATCGAAGAAGAACGTCAGGAAGGTGCCCGACAGCAGAAGGATGACGAAGCTGTAGAGGGCAACCTCGCCGAACATGAACGACCAGTGGTCGGGGAAGACCTTGCGGCCGAACTCCCGCACCACGCTCGACGCGCCGGTGCGCTGGTCGACGAAGCTGGCGATCCGGCCGACCTTGGTCGGCGGCTGATAGGTGGAGGCGGTAGTGCCGCTCACGAGTACTCACGCTCCCAGTAGCTAGGTCCAACAGGTTCGTGGAAGTCCGACGTGGCCACAAGGTAGCCGTCGGCGTCGACCTCGATCGGGAGCTGCGGAAGCGGACGGCTCGCAGGACCGAAGATGACCTCGCACTCGTGGGTGAGGTCGAAGGTCGACTGGTGGCACGGGCACAGCAGGTGGTGGGTCTGCTGTTCGTAGAGCGCCACCGGGCAGCCGACATGCGTGCAGATCTTGGAATACGCGACGATGCCGTTGTAGTTCCAGCTCTCGCGGCCGGGCGAGACGTGCAGGTCCTCGGGGTTGAGGCGCATGAGAAGGACGACGGCCTTGGCCTTCTCGTTCAGCTTGCCCTCGGTGAGGTCGTTGAGGCCCTCGGGAATCACGTGGAACGCCGAGCCGATGGTGACATCCGAAGCCTTGATCGGCGTACCGTCCGGGTCACGCGTGAGTCGGACCTTCTTGCCGTCCTTGGGAGCCCACATCGTGTGGCGCAGCTTGTCGTTCGCGTTCGGCCCGAGATCGCCGAAGACTGCCAGGGCCGGCAGCGGCGCCAGCGCGAGCGCGCCGATGAGGGTGTTCCGGATGAGGGGGCGGCGCTTGATGCCCGTCTCCTCGATGATGTCGTCGACGATCTTGACCGCCGCGACGCGGTCCTCCTCGGAGCTGATCGCATGGCGGGACTCCGAGACCTCGTGGTCCGGCATGAGCGCCTTGGCCCAGTGGACGATCCCCGTGCCGATGCCGAGCATCGCGAACGTGGTGCCGAGGCCGAGCAGGATGTTCTGCAGGCGGATCGTCGGGATCGTCGAGTCACTGCCCAAGTCGATGGCGAAGTAAGCGACGAGGAACACGATCGTGCCGATCACCGAGATGATGAACAGAATCGTGACCTGGCGCTCAGCGCGCTTCGCAGCCCTGGGGTCGGTGTCAGCCAGGCGGAGACGATGCGGCGGGAGTCCCGGATCCGCGAACTTCTCTGTCTGACCAGCCGTAGCTACGGCGCCCCCGGTCTGGGGAGAACCGTCACTATGGTTGCCCATATTTCCCCTCATCCTTCCTGGCCCCCGGCGGTCCGGGGACGATGTTCAAATCTATGCCGCCACTGTCGGGCGGCCCATACTGCGATGCGCTGGCGCGTCAGGACGTGCGGGACGTGAGCCAGATCGTGAAGCCGATGATGACGCCGAGGCCGGCAACCCACACGAAGAGGCCCTCGGACACCGGGCCGAGCGAGCCGAGGGTGGCGCCGCCGGGCGAGCCCTGGGTCTCGATCGTCTTGAGGAACGTGATGATGTCCCGCTTGCTCTCGGGGGAGATGTTGGCATCGGAGAACACCGGCATGTTCTGCGGGCCCGTGGCCATGGCCTCGTAGATGTGCTTCTCGGTCACGCCGGCCAGGGACGGAGCGAACTTGCCCTGGGTCAGCGCGCCGCCGGCCGCAGCGGCGTTGTGGCACATGGCGCAGTTGACGCGGAAGAGCTCGCCGCCGTGGGTGGCATCGCCCTTGTCGTCAAGCATGGCCGCATCCGGCAGGGCCGGGCCGGGGCCGAGCGACGCGACGTAGGCGGCCAGCTGCTTGGTCTGATCGTCGTTGAACTGCACCGGCTTCTTCTGGGCCTGCGGGCCGTTCATCTGCATGGGCATGCGGCCGGTGCCGACCTGGAAGTCCACCGCTGCCGCGCCGACGCCGACCAGCGACGGGCCGGCGGCCGTGCCGGAGGCGCCCATGCCGTGGCACGTGGCGCAGTTCGCCACGAAGAGCTTCTGCCCCTCGCTGACGTCCGACGCCGAGAAGCTGGTGTCTGCCTTGGCCTGATTGGCAGTGCTGAACATTGCGTACATTCCGCCGGTCAGCAGCAGCCCCATGACCAACAGTGCGATGACTGCCATCGGGTGACGCCGCTTCTGCGAGAGTGCCTTCACGAATCCGTTCCTATCCGTTTGCTGCCGCCGCCGTCCGGGCGCGGTCCGAAATCTGGGGCTGTGCTCCTGGGACTACTTGAGGACGTAGATGACCAGGAAGAGCCCGATCCACACGACGTCCACGAAGTGCCAGTAGTACGAGGTGACGATGGCCGAGGTGGCCTCGTAGTGGCCGAAGCGCTTGGCTGCGAAGGCCCGGCCGATGATGAACAGGAAGGCCACGAGGCCGCCCATCACGTGGAGGCCGTGGAAGCCGGTCGTCATGTAGAACGCGGAACCGTAGGCATTGGCACTCAGAGTCACGTGCTCCGCGGTGAGGTTCGCGTACTCGGTGGACTGGCCGGCGACGAACCAGGCGCCCATGAAGAACGTGAGGATGAACCACTCGACCATGCCCCACTTGGCGAACGCGAAGAGGCCGCCGCTGCGGCGCGGCTGGAGCCTCTCCGCCGCGAAGACGCCCATCTGGCACGTGAACGAGCTCGCCACGAGGACGATCGTGTTCACAAGCGCGTAGGGGAAGTCGAGCTTGGCCGTCTCCTCAGCCCACAGGCCGCCCGAGGCGGCACGCAGGGTGAAGTACATGGCGAAGAGGCCGGCGAAGAACATCAGCTCACTGGACAGCCACACCACGGTCCCGACCGAGACCATGTTGGGGCGATTCAGCGTGGGATGTGCCGGGGTTGTCGGGGCATGAGTCGCTGTCGTCACAAGGACATTATGTCTACAAACCTCGGGTTCGCCCAACGCGAACCGCACCTTCTGGGAACTTTTTCTACAAACCCTCGAAAACATGCGGATCCGCAGCCGTACGCGGGTGCGGCCCGTCTCATCCGGGGACGTTTGGGCGCCACTCGCGCGGGGTCGATAGCATCGGAGGCGTGAACACCGAGGCTTCCGGCAGTGGATCTGCCCATGGGGATTCTGCCAATGTGACCGCGCCCACGTGGCGGTCCCTCATCGGCGCGCTCGTCGCCGGGCGCGACCTGACCCAGGCCGAGACGGCCTGGGCCATGGACACGATCATGTCCGGTGACGCCACCGACTCCCAGATCGCGGGGTTCCTCGTGGGCCTGCGCGCCAAGGGCGAGACCGTGGACGAGCTCGCGGGCCTCGTGAAGGGCATGGTGGCGCGCGCGACGCCCATCAGCATCTCGGGGGAGAAGCTCGACATCGTCGGCACCGGCGGGGACCAGCAGAACACGGTGAACATCTCGAGCACGGCGGCGCTCGTCATGGCCGGAGCCGGCGCCAAGGTCGTCAAGCACGGCAACCGGGCGGCATCCTCGTCTTCAGGCTCGGCCGATGTGCTCGAGGCCCTCGGGGTGCGGCTCGACATGGGCGTCGACCGCGTGGCGGCAGCCGCCGAGCAGGTGGGCATCACCTTCTGCTTCGCCCAGGTCTTCCACCCGTCCTTCCGGTTCACCGCGGTGCCGCGCAAGGAGCTGGCGATACCCACGGCGTTCAACATCCTCGGCCCGCTCACGAATCCCGCCCACGTCCAGGCCTCGGCAGTGGGAGCGGCGGATGCCCGGATGGCACCGCTCATCGCCGGCGTCCTCGCGGAGCGCGGCAGCCGCGGGCTCGTGTTCCGCGGCGACGACGGGCTGGACGAGCTCACGATCACCACCACGTCGCGCCTCTGGGAGGTCAGGGACGGGAAGCTCACGGAGTCCGTCCTCGATCCTCTCGACCTCGGCATTCCGAGGGCCACGCTGGACGACCTGCGCGGCGGCGATGCCGCCCACAACGCCGAGGTCGTGCGGCGCACCCTCGCCGGCGACCGCGGCCCGGTGCGCGACGCCGTGGTGCTCAACGCCGCCGCCGGCCTCGTGGCCTACGACCTCTCGGCGGAGCGCCCGCTGCTCGAACGGCTCGCGGCCGCCAAGCGGCGCGCCGAGGAGTCGATCGACTCCGGCGCCGCGGCTCGGGTGCTGCAGGCTTGGGTGGACTTCACCCGATCCTGATCGCCGCCCCGTGGGGCAGAGCAGGGGCCGGGCCACGCGGCCCGGCCCCTGCCGTTTTGCCCTGCGGGGCGTCAGGACGGTCGGTGCGTCAGGACAGTCCGAGGGAGAACGCCGCGTCGAGGTCGTGGCGCGAGTAGGCGCGGAACGCGATGTGCGTCGTCGTCTCGATGACGCCGTCGACCTTGGACAGCCGGTCCGCGACCACGTCGGCAAGCTCCTCGTGCTCCCGTACGCGCGCAATCGCGATGAGGTCCCAGTCGCCAGTGACCGAGTACACCTCACTGATGCCCGGGATGGCGGAGATCTGCTCGGCCACCTCGGGGATCTTCTTTGAGTCCGTTTGGATGAAGACGAATGCCGTGATCATGGTCCTCCGTTCGAAGAAGGGGCGTTCCCTGCCTTCAGCCTAGTGCGCTGTCCGCCGGTGCCGGGCAGCCCGCACCCCGAGGGCGGCCGCGCGCCACCCGACGAGTGCGATGCCGAGGACGCTCGCGGCCACGATGAGGAACGGCACCGCCGTACCCTGGCCGGTTGCGGCGCGCAGCAGCATCCCGACGGCGAAGGTGCCGAGCCACGCGAGGACGCCGGCGGGCCAGACGGCCAGGGGCCTGCGGTGGAGGAGGGGCAGGGCCCACGCGAGCGCGAGCCCCACGGCGAACGGCCATGCCGTCGCCAGCACGCCGGCCACCGCATCGGCCTCGCCGTGGCTCGCGCGTCCCGTCGCCGCGAAGGCGAGGACGATGACCAGGTCTGCGACGGCGGCGGCGATGGTGGGGCCGGCGGCGGGGCGGGCCGCCCGGGCCGCCGAGGGCGCGGAGGCTGAAGGGGAAGGACGCATGCCTCAAGCCTACGCGCGGAAGGCGCCCCGGCCGGCGTCGTGCGTGCCGTCACCGGCGCCGGCGGTCCTCGTGCCCTTCCGCCGCAGCGTGGCGCGCGCAAGAATGCGGGCAGCGAGGATGCCAGGACCCCCGGAGGAGCCATGCCCGAGATGAGGACCTGCCTGTGGTTCGACACCCAGGCCGAGGAGGCCGCCCGGTACTACACGGGCATTTTCCCCCATTCCCGCATCACGGGGATCGAGCGGTACGGCGAGGCGGGCCCGCGCGAGCAGGGGAGCGTGATGACCGCCGCCTTCGAGCTCGACGGGCGCCCGTTCCTGGCCCTCAACGGCGGCCCGGAGTTCACGTTCACCGAGGCGGTGTCCCTCCAGGTCTTCTGCCGCGACCAGGACGAGGTGGACTACTACTGGACTGCGCTCACCGCCGACGGCGGCGTCGAGAGCCAGTGCGGCTGGCTCAAGGACCGCTTCGGGTTCTCCTGGCAGGTCATCCCGACGCGGCTCGAGGAATTGCGCACCGATCCCGACCCGGCCCGCGCGCAGCGGGCCTTCGCCGCGATGCTCACGATGCGCAAGATCGTGATCGCGGACCTCGAGGCGGCGGCCGACGCCGGGTGAGCAGCGGGCGCGGCGGCTCCCCTCGTGCTCCTTCCGCGGGCCGTGTCGAAATCAGCGCCGTCCGTTCGTCCAGTAGGTGAGGGGCCGCAGGGGCCCCGACGACAGGAGGCGAGAGCCATGACCCAGTACCTGATCAGCATGTACCAGCCCGACGGCGTCGTGCCGCCGCCCGAGTTCCTCGCGCCGATCATGGCGAAGCTGGCCGAGCTGACAGCTGACCTCAAGGCGGCGGGAGCCTACGTGTACGGCAACGGGCTCGCGGACGCATCCTCCGCGACGGTACTGCGGGCGGACGGGGGAGACGTGCTCGTCACCGACGGGCCCTACCTCGAGGGCAAGGAGCACATGGGCGGCTTCGACATCATCGAGGCCCCGGACCTCGATGCAGCGCTGGTGTGGGGACGCAGATTCGCCCAGATCACCGGCCTTCCGATCGAGGTCCGGCCCTTCGCGGGCGTCCCCGCGCCGAGCACGGGTGGCTGAGGAGCGGGAGGCCGGGACCGTTGCTGCCGTGTTCCGCGAGGAGTACGGCAGGGCGGTCTCGGTCCTCGCGCGCACCACCGGGGACCTCGGCCTCGCCGAGGACGCGGTGCAGGAGGCCTTCGCGGCCGCGGCCGAGCGCTGGCCCGCGGACGGCATCCCCGACCACCCCGGCGCCTGGATCATCACGACGGCGCGCCGCCGCGCCGTCGACCGCTTCCGCCGCGAGGCGGTCCGGGGGAGCAAGGAGGCGGCCGCCGCAGCCCTCGCCGACGAGGAGCCGCGGCACGAGCCGCTGGGCGATGACCGGCTCGCGCTCCTGTTCGTCTGCTGCCACCCGGCGCTGGCCATGCCGGCCAGGGTGGCCCTCGCCCTGCGGATCATCGGCGGACTCACGACGGCGCAGGCCGCCGCCGCCTTCCTCGTCCCCGAGCCGACCCTGGCCCAGCGGATCTCGCGCGCGAAGGCCAAGATCCGCGACGCGCGCATCCCGTACAGGGTGCCGGCGGCCGAGGAACTGCCCGAGCGGCTCGCAGGGGTCCTGGCGGTGATCTACCTCATCTACAACGAGGGCTACTCCGCGGGGTTGGGGGAGCCGCCGGCACGGGCCGGCCTGTGCGCCGAGGCCGTGCGGCTCGCGCGCGTGCTGGTCCAGCTCCTCCCGGGCGAGCCGGAGGCCAGGGGACTGCTCGCCCTGCTGCTGCTCTCCGAGTCGCGGCGGACCGCGCGCTCGGGTCCCGGCGGGGCCCTCGTGCCGCTCGCGGAGCAGGACCGATCGCTCTGGGACGCGGACCTCATCGCCGAGGGCACCGCCCTCGAGCAGGAGTGCCTCGCGCGCGGACGGCTCGGCCAGTACCAGCTCCAGGCCGCCATCCAGGCAGTGCACGCCGCAGCGGCGTCGGCCGAGGCCACCGACTGGCGCCGGATCGTGCGGCTCTACGACCTGCTCGCCGAGCTGGCGCCCGGGCCCGTGGTGGCGCTCAACCGGGCGGTCGCGGTGGCCGAAGCCGAGGGACCCGAGGCCGCGCTGGCACTCGTGGACGCGCTCGACCTCACGGGCTACCACGTGTTCCACGCAGTGCGGGCCGACCTCCTCGCGAGGACGGGCCGTGCTGCTGAGGCCGCCGCCGAGTACGCGGAGGCCTCGCGGCTGGCACCGGCCGCAGGGGAGAGGTCCTATCTCGAGGGGCGCGCCCGCCGGCTGTCGGGGACGTGACGAGACCGCCCGTCAGCGGGATCCTGGGACCGAAACGCACAGGAACTACCACCTTCGGCTTCCCGCCCAGTTGACATAATCGACGGGCGCCGTGCGACGCGCCGGTCCCGAAGAAGCCCGAAAACCGAGAAAGGTACCTCTCGGCGATTTCTAGGTTTTCGGGCTGTGCGGTGGAATGCGCCTCGGCGGCCCGGGTTGCGCGGAGGTGCAGCAGCAGGCGCCGGGGAGGCGGCCCAATGTTCCCCGGAGCGCGCTCCGGTGCTTTAGTTGACATAATGTCGATTATCGGCCAAGCAAGCTGGGTTGCTGAGGAGGGCTACGGAGCCACATCCTTTTGACACCCAGTGCCGTCTCATCGCCGCCATGAGTCAGGTCCGCCGGCGCCCGGTCCACGCGAGGTAGGCCGCCAGCGAGCCGGAGGCGGCGATGCCGGCCCCTGTGAGGACCGCCCGCAGGCCCCGAGGGTGCCCTGGGGGCTGGGAGACGAGGATCTCCCCAACGCCCCGGACGAACGCCGCGGCAAGGGTGGCGGCGGCCACCAGACGGGCCGCCGAGTCCAGGTGCGAGATCAGTTCTTCCAGCTCGCCGGGGCGGAGGCTGACCTGGGCTCCCCCGCGCTCCAGGGCATCTTCCAGGGAGCGGAGCTGGCGGGGCAGGCGTTCGGCTGCGTCCAGCAACTCGCTTCCGGCGTGGCCCAGGCGGCGGAGGACGGCGGGCGGAGCGAGCCGCTCCAGGGCGAGGGATTCGGCCCAGGGCCCGATCACGGCGGCGAACTGGAACCCCGGATCCAGCGTGACGGCCAGAGACTCGACCATCACGAGCATCCGCAGCAGCAGGGCCAGTTCTCGGGGCAGTTGGAGGCGGTACCGGCGCACGACGCCCAGGAGCTCCCGGACGAACGCCCCGAGCGGCACCTCAGACAGCGGCCGCTCGGCATACAGGCGCATGACCGGGGTCAGGTCTTCGCTCAGGCGCCCCAGGTCCGGGCGCTTCCTGCCGGTGGAGGCGTCCGAGAGGGCTCGCGCCGCGGCGCGAGGATCCCGGCGCGCCAGCGCGATCAGCAGCGCAGAGAGGTGGGCGCGGAGCTGAGGATCCACCGTGCCCACCATGCCGAAGTCGATCAGCCCGATCCGCCCGCCCGGGCGCGCAGGGTCGGGCTCGACGAACAGGTTCCCCGGATGTGGATCGGCGTGGAAGAAGGAGTCCTCGAAGACCATCTTCGCCACGGCATCTGCGTAGCGGGCCGCCAAGGCCGGGCGGTCGATCCCCGCGGCGTCGAGCGCCGCCAGGTCGCTGATCTTGATGCCCCGGATCCTCTCGAGGGTCAGGACACGGGAGGTGGTGGTGTCCCAATGGACCCGGGGCACGTGGATCCCCGGGTCTGCGGAGAAGGCGGCGCGGAAGCGCTCCGCGTTGCGGGCCTCGGCCAGGTAGTCCAGCTCGGCCCGCAACGTCTGGGCGAACTCCTCGGCAATGCCGGGCACGTCGTAGTCCGCAGCGGCATCCCAATGCCGCGCGGCTTGGGCGGCGAGGTTGGCGATGATCTCCAGGTCGAGCTCGACCTGCTCCACCACCCCGGGCCGGCGGACCTTGACCACCACCTCCGTCCCGTCGGCCAGGGTGGCCGCGTGGGCCTGGCCCAGGGAGGCGCTGGCCAGCGGGGAGGGATCGAAGGAGGCGAACACTTCCTGCGGGGCTCCCCCGAGCTCCCGTTCGATGGCCTCCACCACGGCGGCCGCCGGGACGGGCGGAGCCTGGTCCTGGAGGCGGGCCAGTTCCTGCCGGTAGGGGCCCGGAAGGAGATCGTGCCGGGTGGAGAGGGCCTGGCCGAGCTTGATGAAGGTGGGGCCGAGCTGTTCGAGGGCCAGCCGCAGGTGCTCGGGGTTGGAATAGGGCTCCTGGCGGGCCTCGTGGCCGAGGAGCCCGTGCTGCAGCGGGACCCACCGCTGCAGCCCGGCGGCGCCGATAGCGAAACCGAGGCCGTGGCGCGCGAGGGTCTCGGCGATCTGCCGGTACCGCTCCAGGTGCCTGCCGGGCGCCGCCGGGCCTTGAGGATCCTGCGGGCCGCTGCTGCGGTGCATCGCTCACGACCCGGGCGTGGGGACGAGATCGTTGGGCTTCCACATCTCGGGGTATGCCTCCCTCACTCTGCTGGCGGCCGCTTCAGCAACGGCGGACCAGCGTCCCGGTTCCACTCTGGCACGGCAGCGTGCCCGGGCCTTAGAGCCGTTCGTCCCCCGCTGACCCCGCCGGAGCCCTCAGGCGCACCGGTGACCCAGGTCACCACGGCGCGTATCGTCGAGGCATGTGCCGGAACATCCACACCCTCCATAACTTCGAGCCCTCGGCCACGTCAGAGGAGATCCAGGCGGCCGCCCTGCAGTACGTGCGCAAGATCGCGGGCACCACGAAGCCCTCGAAGGCGAACCAGGACGCGTTCGACCACGCCGTCGCTGAGATCGCCCACATCACTGCGCACCTGCTCGACGATCTGGTGGCGACGACGCCGCCGAAGAACCGCGAAGAGGAAGCGGCGAAGGCTCGCGCCCGAGCGGAGCGCTCGGGACGATACGCGACGGCCTAGCGCCTGATCTCCCGCTCGCCCATCCTCTCGGCCATTACGCTCCGACGTATCGGGCGAGGTACTCCCCCGTCAGGGTCGACCGGACCGCCACGAGGTCGGCGGGAGTCCCCTCGAAGACGACCCGGCCGCCGTCGTGCCCCGCCCCCGGCCCGAGGTCGATGATCCAGTCGGCGTGGGCCATGACCGCCTGATGGTGCTCGATCACGATCACGGACCTGCCGGCGTCCACGAGGCGGTCGAGCAGGCCGAGCAGCTGCTCGACGTCGGCGAGGTGCAGTCCCGTGGTCGGCTCGTCGAGGACGTAAACGGTGCCCCTCTCCCCCATCTGCGCGGCGAGCTTGAGCCGCTGCCGTTCTCCGCCCGAGAGCGTGGTGAGCGGCTGCCCAAGCGAGACGTACCCCAGCCCCACGTCGGCCAGCCGCGTCAGGATCCTGTGCGCGGCGGGGATCGCGGCCTCGGGCTCGGAGAAGAAGCGCTCGGCGTCCTCGACTGGCATTTCCAGCACCTCGGCGATGTTCCGGCCTCCCAGCGTGAACTCGAGCACGGTCGGCTGGTAGCGCCTGCCCTCGCACTCCTCGCAGGGCGTCGTGACGGTGTCCATGAAGCCCAGCTCGGTGTAGATCACCCCGGCGCCGTTGCACACCGGGCACGCGCCCTCGGAGTTGGCACTGAACAGCGCCGGCTTGACGCCGTTGGCCTTCGCGAAGGCCTTCCGGATCGGCTCGAGCAGGCCCGTGTACGTTGCCGGGTTGCTGCGCCGGGATCCCTTGATCGCGCCCTGGTCGATGGTGACGACCCCCTCGGCGGGTGCGACCGAGCCGTGGATGAGCGAGCTCTTCCCGGAGCCTGCCACGCCGGTGACCACGGTCAGCACACCGAGCGGGACATCGACGTCGACGTCCTTGAGGTTGTTCGTCGAGGCGCCGCGCACTGCGAGATGGCCCTTCGGGGCTCGCACGGTGCCCTTGGGACGGGCCCTGTCGTCCAGGTGCCGCCCGGTGCGGGTCCCGCTCCCCCGCAGCGCCCCGACGGTGCCCTCGAAGCAGACCTCGCCGCCGGCGGAGCCTGCGCCAGGGCCGAGGTTGACCACGTGGTCCGCGATCTCGATCGCCTCGGGCTTGTGCTCGACGACGAGCACCGTGTTCCCCTTGTCCCTCAGCTGGAGGAGGAGCTCGTTCATCCGCTGGATGTCATGCGGGTGCAGGCCGATGGTCGGCTCGTCGAAGACGTACGTGACGTCGGTGAGGGACGAGCCGAGGTGGCGGATCATCTTGGTGCGCTGCGCCTCCCCGCCCGAGAGCGTGCCGGAGGCCCGCTCGAGCGAGAGGTAGCCCAGCCCGATGCCCACGAAGGAGTCGAGCAGGTGCTGCAGGCCCTTCAGCAGCGGCGCCACGGACGGCTCCTCGAGCCGGCGCACCCACTCGGCCAGGTCGGTGATCTGCAGGGCGCACACGTCGGCGATGCTGAGGCCCCTGATCTTCGACGAGCGCGCACCCTCGGCGAGGCGCGTGCCGCCGCACTCGGGGCATGGCTGGAAGGTGATCGCCCGCTCCACGAAGGCCCGGATGTGCGGCTGCATCGACTCGCGGTCCTTCGACAGCATCGACTTCTTGATCCTCGGGATGAGGCCCTCGTAGGTGAGGTTGATGCCCTCGACCTTGATCTTGGTCGGCTCGCGGCGGAGCAGGTCCTCGAGTTCCTTCTCGGTGAACTGACCGATCGGCTTGTCCATGTCGAAGTACCCGGACCCGGCGAAGATCCTCCCGTACCAGCCGTCCATGCTGTAGCCGGGAACCTTGAGCGCGCCGCCGGCGAGGGACTTCGAGGTGTCGTACAGGGCGTCGAGGTCGAAGTCGCTGACCTGCCCCGTGCCCTCGCAGCGAGGGCACATCCCGCCGACCACGGTGAAGGAGCGCTTCTCGGTCCGGCCGGTGGCCGTCCTGATCGCTCCGGCGCCGGTCACCGAGGGGACGTTGAACGAGAATGCCTGCGCAGAGCCGATGTGCGGATCGCCCAGCCGGCTGAAGAGCATCCGCAGCATGGCGTTCGCGTCGGTCACGGTGCCCACCGTGGAGCGCACGTTGGCGCCCAGGCGCTCCTGGTCGACGATGATGGCGGTGGTGAGGCCTTCGAGGAGGTCGACATCGGGGCGGGCCATGGTCGGCATGAAGCCCTGGACGAAGGTGGAGTACGTCTCGTTGATCATGCGCTGCGACTCCGCGGCGATGGTCGCGAACACGAGCGAGCTCTTGCCGGAGCCCGAGACCCCGGTGAAGACCGTGAGCCGGCGCTTGGGGAGCTCGAGGCTGACGTCCTTGAGATTGTTCTCCCGCGCGCCCTGGACGCGGATCACATCATGGGAGTCGGCTGGGTGCATGGGCCCAGTGTAGGCAGGGGCCGATCGGGATCGGCCTAGGAGAGGCGGTGCAGTGCGGCGTACTGGCCGAGGCTGTCGGTGCCGAGCGCCGACGCCACCGAGGCGATGCCCGCACGGTCGGCGATGACGATCGACTGGCCGTCCGGCGAGGTGCCCGTGCCGGACGTCGGCAGGGTGAAGAAGACGTCCGACGACGGGTCCACGCGCCGCAGTCCGTAGGCGAGCACGGCGAGCCCCTTGGCACCCAGGCCCTCGTCGGTGACGAGGTGCGGGGCGGCCGCCCCGATCAGGGCGAGGGTGCCGGCCGGATCCCCCACCCGGCCCTGGGCGAGGATCTGGGCGATCACGGATCGGACGAAGGCCTGCTGGTCGCGGACCCGCTGGTAGTCGCCGTCGGGGAAGGCGTAGCGTTCGCGCACGAATTCGAGGGCAGCCTGACCGTCGAGGTGGTTGGTGCCGCGGACGAAGCGGTGGTGGGTGTCGAACGTCGCGGTGAACGCGACGGGGGCGTTCACGTCGACTCCCCCGAGGGCGTCCGTGATCGCCTTGAAGCCGTCGAAGTCCAGCAGGATCCAGTGGTCGATGTGGACCGAGAGGATCGAGCCGACGGTGGCCGCCGCGAGCTGCGGGCCGCCGAGGGCAAGGCTCGCGTTGATCTTCGACTCTCCGTGTCCCGGGATCGTCACCCAGGTGTCGCGCATGATCGAGATCCCGAACACCCGGCGGTGGTCGGCCTGGACGTGCAGGAGCATCATCATGTCGGCGCGCTGGTCCACGGCTCCCCCGGAGGCGGCCTGGCGGGCCAGGGCGTCCCGAGCGCTGCCCCGGATGTCGCTGCCGAGCAGGAGGATGTTCATCGCGCCGGAGCCCAGATCGGGCAACGATGCCGCCGCGGTCGGGCTGGGGCCGGCGGTCGGGCCCGCGGAGGCCGTCAGGGGCGCGGCGGGGCCGGGTGCCGGCGGGCGGGCGAGGACGAGCCAGGCGGTGCCCGCGCCGATCACCACGGTAAGTGCCGCCGCGGCGAGCAGCAGGCGCGAGCGGATCCGGCGCCGTCGTGCGCCGCGGTCGCGGCCTGGGCCGGATTCCGTCATGCCTCCACCGTCGCCCCGGGCGGCCCGGCAGCAGAAGTGCCGTTGGCCCCGGAACAGAGGAAGGGCGCCGTTCGAGCGTTGCTGGCACGGCGCCCGGTCACGTCCTCTGGGAGGCTGCCCTCAGGCGAGGTCCCCGACGTGGACGGTGAAGACGTCCGGGCCGCTGCGGCTGACCTTGACGTGGTCGCGGTGCGCGCCGGCGAGCGTGGACACGTGTGAGATGGCCTCCTCGAGCGTGTGGTCGACGGTCGAGGGATCCCAGATCTTGAGGGTCACGGAGTGAGAGTCGAAAGTCATGCGCTGAATGCCTTCTCTGGTATCAGGGCCGGGCCCCGGCAGCCTCCTCGTTGAGCCTGCCCCGCCATCATAGCTAGACCGGTACGGGGACGCGGGCCTTCTGTGACAGACTCCACAGGCCGGGATCTGGACCGGTCTACCCCTCGCGCCAGGCGTCGTCGGTGAAGTGGGACCCCGCCTGGGGGCCCATCTGCAGCATCCCGCCGTCCACGGTCCAGGAGGCGCCCGTCACGTAGGCGGAGGCCGGCGAGGCGAGGAAGGCGATGACGGCGGCGACCTCGCGCGCGTCGCCGGGCCGGCCGAGGGGCACTCCTGGCCGGTGGACGGTGCGGGGGTCCTCGTCCTCCTGCCCGGTCATCGGCGTGGCGATCTCGCCGGGGGCCACGGAATTTGCGGTGATCCCCGCGGCCCCGAGCTCGAGTGCCATCGTCTTGATGAGGCCGCCGAGGCCGTGCTTGGCGGCGTCGTAGGCGGACGACCCGACCCGCGGCTGGTGCTCGTGCACGCTCGTGACAGCGATCAGGCGGCCGCCGGAGCCTTGGGCGACCATCCGCCGCGCGGCGCGCTGGAGGCACACGAAGGGCCCGTCGAGGTCCGTCGCGACGATGCCGCGCCAGCGCCCGTAGTCCATCTCGAGGAACGGGACGTTGGCACCGGTGCCGGCGTTGTTGACGAACACGTCGAGCCGGCCGAGCTGGTCGGCGAGCGCATCCACGGTGTCGGCGCAGCGGGGCGCATCGGCGGCGTCGAACTGCTCGACGACGGCGCGCCGTCCGGCGGCACGCACGGCGTCGGCGGTGCGCTCGGCGCCGTCTCTGTCGGTGTGCCAGGTGATGCCGACGTCGAGCCCGGCTTCGGCGAGGGCGACCGCGGTGGCCCGCCCGATCCCGGAGTCCGATCCTGTGACGATGGCGGTGCGGGGCTCGAAGGCCATGGTTCCTCCTGGTGGTGTGGGTGCCCCTCGGCTACCCCCGCGCGGATCACGGCAAACAGCAGATGGGAGGAATCAGCGGCGCCGCGACGTCCACTCGAGCAGCTTCGCCAGCGGCCAGGTCGTGACGATCCTCTCGGCCGGGACCCCGTTGGCCTCGGCGCGTGCGGCCCCGTACTGCAGGAAGTCCAGCTGGCCGGGGGCATGGGCGTCCGTATCGATGCTGAAGAGGCAGCCGGCGTCGAGCGCCGTCTGGATGAGGCGGTCGGGCGGGTCCTGCCGCTCGGGCCGCGAGTTGATCTCGACGGCGACCCCTGCGGCCGCGCAGGCCTCGAACACCCGCGCGGCGTCGAACTGCGACTCGGGGCGCGTGCCCCGGGAGCCGCGCAGGAGCCGCCCTGTGCAGTGGCCGAGCACATCCGTGTGCGGGTCGTCGATCGCGGCGAGCATGCGCCGGGTCATCGGACCGGGCTCCGAGCGCAGCTTCGAGTGCACGCTCGCGACCACGACGTCGAGCCGGCCGAGCAGTTCGGGCGTCTGGTCCAGGGTGCCGTCCTCGAGGATGTCCACCTCGATGCCCGTCAGCATCCGGAACCCGTCGCCTCCGAGGGAGGCATTCACCTCGGTGACGGCATCGATCTGGCGGCGGAGCCGCTCGGCGTCGAGCCCGCGCGCGATGGTCAGGGTCGGCGAATGGTCGGTGAGGGCCTGGTACTCCCTGCCCAGCCAGCGGGCGGCCTCGGCCATCTCGGCCAACGGGGAGCCGCCGTCGGACCAGTCGGAGTGGGCGTGCAGATCGCCGCGCAGCTGCCCGCGGATGCTCTCGCCGCCCTCGGCCAGGGGGGTCGCCGCGCGGTCGCGGAGCTCGCGCAGGTAGGCGGGGACCTCGCCGTCGACCGCCTCCCGGGCCACGCCAAAGGTGCGGTCCCCGATGCCCTTGACCCTGCGCAGGCTGCCGTTCTGCGCCCGCGCCGCCACGTCCTCGGGCGGCATCGCGGCCAGGATTCCCGCCGCCGTGCGGAAGGCCTTGACGCGGTAGGTCTCCGCCTGTTCCCGCTCCAGCCAGAACGCGATCTCCCGGAGCGCCTCGACGGGGTCCACCGCTATCCCTCCACCCTGAGCGGTTCCGGGCGCGCACGGCGCCGCGACCGGGCGGGAAGCGGCACCGTCAGCACCGCAAGGCACGCGACGATGAGGCCCATCCCGGCCCAGCCCGCGAGGGGGAGCCGCTCCCCCACCACCAGGACGGCGAGCGCGGCCGCGACGACCGGCTCGGCCAGGGACACCGTGGTCGCCGTGCTGGCCGGGACGCGGCTGAGGCCCCAGCCGAACAGGATGTAGCCCGCGAACATGGGCACCACGGCCAAGTAGGCGCCCACGGCCAGGTTCTGCCCTGAGTCGAGGAACGCCCTCCCCGTGAACCCGAGCACCACGAGGAGCCCGAGCGCAGCGGCGCCGAAGGTCGCGCCCACCGCGGCGCGGGACGCCGCGCCGGCACCGATGAGGCGGTGGCTGGTGAAGGAGTAGAGCGCGTACGACGCCGCGGCGAGGGCTCCCAGCGCGACCCCGGCGAGCGTCTGGGTCACCTGTCCGGGCTCGGCGCCGCCCCGTGCGAGGCACAGGACCACGGCGCCGGCGATGCCCAAGGCGGCCCCGACCGCCCATCTGCGGGAGAGCCGGCGGCCATCGACGAGGCGCTCGAGGAGGGCGGCCGCCACGGGCGCTCCCCCGATCGACACGGCCGTGCCGATGGCCACGCCGGCCAGCCGCATCGAGGTGTAGAAGGCGAGGGCGTAGACGAGCACCGCGGCCCCGCCGGTTCCGACGAGCCGCCACGAGCGCGCAAGGGCCGCGCGGTGGCGGCCCATCTGCGGGGCGGCCGTCGCGGCGAGGAGGAGGCCGCCGAAGCCCATGGACGCCGCGCCGACGGCGAGGGGCGTCACCCCCGGGGCAAGCGCTGAGGCCGTGCCCGTGGTCCCCCACAGGACGGAGGCGCCGAGGACGCAGACGACTCCCAGCCGGTGCTCGCGGGCAGCGCTCACCTCGGACCTCTTCCTCGTGGGGCCCCGCCGGTCGGACGGCCCATGGGCCCCTACGCTACGCCGCGATCACCGCAGATGTCGCGAGGACGGAGCCCTTCGCGTCGAGGGCCTGCACCGCCAGGTGTGCGGCCGTGGCCACGGCGGCGTTCGTCTCGAACCCCCGCTTCTTCACGTGGGCGGCCTCGGCGAGCGACTGCGGGCTGCTTCCCGTGAGGAACCGCCAGCTCGCCACCTCGGTGGCACCGTTCCAGCTGGCGAAGGCCTGCATCGTGGAGCCGTTGCCGGGAACGACGGCGACATCGGGCAGGGTTGTCGGCGTCGCGCTCCAGACGTGGCGGTAGGCCCGGTAGCAGCCGCCGCCGATCCCGGTGGCCTCGGCGACGGGGGTGCCGTCCGCCGTGAACTCGGTGGCGGCGGGGTCCGATCCCCAGCCGACGAGGTAGTGGCCGTTGTCGAGGAACTGCACGTTGCCCATGGCGTTGCCCCGGTGGCCGCCCCGCTGGAGGGCGAGCTTGAGCGTGACCCGGCGCGCGCCCTCGTCCACCGCGAGGATCAGGCCGCGGGAGGTCCCGGTCGTGCCGTCCTTGTAGTGGTTGTCGAACATGCTGATGACACCGCCCGGCCGCTGGCGGACGTCATGCTGCCAGGCGAACGCCGCCGAGTCCGGGATCGAGAACTCGTTCCGTACCCCGCCCAGGCGCCATCTCACCGCGCCGTCCGGGGCGACGAGGTACGCCGCGTGGGTGTGGCGCGCGGAGACGAGGTACCCGTCCGGGCGGCGGTCCACGGAGTTGACATGGAACGGGTCGAAGGCCGTCGCGGCGGTGGCCCCGTTGGCCGTGGCATCGTCCGCGGGCCTGACGAAGGACTCGGTCAGGTCGATGTGCGCGGACGCCGTCCAGTCGAAGAGCACGGCCCCGCTCGCGACGTCGACCTCCTGCACGTGGCAGTCGTACATGTATCCCGCCGCGGGGCCTCCGAGCGCGGTGAGGTCGGCCTGCACCGTGGGGTAGGAGGTCAGCAGCGCCGTGCCGGCGGCGGTGAGGGTGAACTCGTGCAGGTCGGCCTTGAGCCCGTTCCCGGCGGAGACCTGGGCGATGGTCGTGTAGGCCGTGTCCTTGATGACGCCGACCCCTTCGCCGTGGCCGCCGATTCCCGTCCCGGACCAATAGGTGAGGACGGGCTTTCCCCGGTACGTCTGCACGCGCAGGTCCGTGACCCCGGCTCCGGTCGGCTCCATCCATACCGGCGCCCCGGAGTTGTCCATGATGAGCCCGTTCGTCCCGTGCCCCATGGGGCCGGTGAAGAGCAGGCCCGGCGCCGTCGTGCCCGCGGTCCAGACGCTCACCCGCGCCGCGGTCAGCTTGGTGGTGACGAAGGTCCGGTCGGGAGGGCCGGCGGCCGCCGAGGCGGACGGGCTGGGCGCGGGCGTGGCGGCCGCCGCGCTCGGGGGGAGGGGGAAGATGCTCGACCGGGCAACCCCGGCGCCGGCGACAGCCCCGACGACGGCGATCCCCGCGCCCTGGAGGAAGTGGCGGCGGCTGACCCTGATCATGCCTCCAGTGTAGGAATCGGCACCTGTGCGCCACAGGGCTTCCACCTGTGCGCCCGCTGAGCGCGGGACAGCAGAACATATGCTGGCGATATGTCTGTGCAGGATTGGGAGCTGCGGCACTACCGGTTCCTCGCGGCGCTCGCCGCCGAGGGCAGCATCGGCGCGGCGGCCCGTGCCATCGGGATGGCCCAGCCCAATGCCTCGCGCCTGCTCGAGCAGATGGAGCGCCAGGCGGGGTTCCCCCTGGCCCGGCGCACCCCGCAGGGGACGCGGCTCACGGACCGCGGCCGGGTGATCGCGGGGCTCGCCGCGGAGGTCGTCGGCGCCGCCGAGAACGTGGGCCGGGCGGTCGGCGCGCTCGAGGGGGGCCGCGGGACCCTGCACCTGTGCGCGTCGCTCACGGTGGCCGAGCACCTCATGCCGGGGTGGCTCGCCGCGGCCCAGCAGCGCCTGGGCGGTGTGAGCACCACGCTCGACGTCGGGAACTCGGATGAGGTATTCGACCGGCTCCGCTCCGGGGCCGCCGACCTGGGCTTCGTCGAGGGCCCCACGGTGCAGACGGGATTCCGCTACCTGGATGTGGGCAGGGACGAGCTCGTCGTCGTCGTGCGACCGGACCATCCCTGGGCGGCCGACGCCGGGGTGTCCGCCGCCGCTGTCGCAGCGGCCGGGCTCGTGGTGCGGGAGCCCGGCTCGGGAACGCGGCAGATCACCGACCTGGCCCTCGCCCCGCACGGCTCCGGTGAGCGCTTCGAGGTCGGGAGCAACGCGGCGCTGGCGGCGAGCGTGGCGGCGGGCCTGGGCCCCGGGGTGGTCAGCAGGCTCGCCGTGCAGGCCGCGCTGCGCGGCGGCCGCCTCGTCGAGGTGCCGACGCCGGGGCTCCAGCTCGGCCGGGTGCTGCGCGCGGTATGGCGGGCGAGCGGGCCGCTCGATCCGGCCGCCGCCGACTTCCTGCGCATCGTCGAGGACCGGCACTAGCCGACGTACTCTGGGCGCATGGTCCGGTCAGCGGCGGCCGCCCGAGCGCTGTGTGCGCTCGTGGCCCTCGCCTGCGCGGCCGGCTGCTCGCCCGCTGCGTCTCCGTCCGCGCCGGGCTCTCCAGGGCCCGTGGGCGCCGCCGTCGACCAGTTCCGCGACGAGTACGCCTCCGGCTCCGTGGTCCTCCAGGTCACCGACACCGGCGGCGCGCCGTTCACGGTGGTCCGGGCCGAGCTGGACGACCCCCGGTTCCAGGATGGGACCGTGTGGTCCGGATCGGCGGATTTGACCGCAGGCCAGACCCTGAGCCTCCCCGCAGCCCTCGCCGCCGCCCGCTGCGACCTGGGGGCGTCCGACGCCGCGCCCTCCCTCCGCGTCCGGCTCGCCGACGGCACGGACCACACCGTGGCGGCGGCCGACCCGCACGCGGTGCTGCCCCGCCTCCACGGCGAGCAGTGCTTCGCCCAGCAGGCCGCCCTTGCCGTGCGGCTGCGGCTCGAGGACACCCTCGGCGCGGGGAGCACGCCGTCGACCGCCGTCCTGACCCTCGCCGCGGATGCCCCGGCCGAGCCGACCGGCACCTCAGCCGGACCGACCGGCACCCCGCCGCAGGGCATCCTTGAGGCGGTGGAGGGAACCACCCTCCTCGGCGAGGACCCGGGACGGCCGTGGCCGCACGGCGTCATCCTCGCGCCCGGAACGAGGGTCGCGCTCGCGGTGCGCCCGGCCCGCTGCGACCCGCACGCCGTCGCCGAGGACAAGGTCGGCACCCTGCTCCCGGTGGAGCTCGGGGTCGGGGACGCCACGGGGGTGGTCAAGGTCGCAGCCCCGCCGGCCCTCCGGGCCGCCCTCTACCACTTCGTGGCGCGGGCGTGCGGCTGGCCAGCGGGCTAGCGCCGCCGGCGCCGCCTAGGCTTGCCCCATGAGCACCCCATCCCCCTACCGCACCACGGCTCCGGAGAGTGACTGGACCGCGGCCCGCATCGCCGAGGCCGCCGCCGAGCTCGTGGCCACGGAGGGCATCCCGCCGATCGTGCAGGCGGGCCACCCCGCCCTGCGGACCCGCGCCGTGCCCTTCGACGGCCAGCTCGACGCCGAGCTCCTGGATGCGCTGGTCCTCCTCATGCGCCGGACCATGCATGCCGCGCCCGGCGTGGGCCTCGCCGCACCCCAGATCGGCCTGCCGCTGAGCCTGGCGGTGCTCGAGGACACCTGGGCCGCCGACGAGGAGTCGGCGCGCGCCCGGGACCGGGTGCCCCTGTCCTTCACGGCCATGCTCAACCCGGCCTACGCGCCGCTCGGAGACGGCCGCGCGGGCTTCTACGAGGGCTGCCTCTCGGTGCGGGGCTACACCGCCGTGGTGCGCCGGGCGGCCGCCGTCCGGGCGCAGTGGACCGCGCCGGACGGCAGCGCCCGCTCGGCCGAGTTCAGCGGCTGGCAGGCGCGCATCGTCCAGCACGAGACCGACCACCTCGGCGGCACCCTCTACCTCGACCGCGCGGAGCCGCGGTCGCTGTGCGCCAACGAGGAGTACACCGCCCGGTGGGCGCAGCCGACCCCTGAGCGGGCCGCCCGCGCCCTCGGCTTCTCGGCCTAGCCCGCTAGAGGTACTGCGCGAACCAGCGCAGGATGTGCTCGAAGCGTGCCCGGCGGTGGTGCGGGGTGCCGGCGCGGGAGAGCTCGTGGTTCTCCCCCGGGAAGACGAGCAGCTCCGAATCGACCCCGCCGAGGCGGAGCGCCGCGTAGTACCGCTGGGCCTGCTCGATCGGGCACCGCCAGTCCTCCTCGGAATGCACCACGAGGGTCGGCGTGCGGACCTCCCCCACGCGGGCCATGGGGCTCTGGGCGGCCATCGCTGCCGGGTCCCACCCCGTGTACTCGCCCGGGAAGAACCACCCGATGTCGCTCGAGCCCACGAAGCTGACCGGATCGAGGAACCCGCGCTCGACCACGGCGGCCTTGAACCGGTGGTCGTGCGCGATCGTCCAGGCGGTCAGGTACCCGCCGTAGGAGCCGCCGAGGATGCCGAGCCTGCCCTGATCGAGCTGCGGGTAGCCGGCGAGCGCAGCGTCGAGGAAGCCGAGCACGTCCTCGAAGTCCACCGTGCCCATGCGGCCGCGGATCGCGCGGGCGTGCGCCTCGCCGTAGCCGGCGGCGCCGCGCGGGTTGCACATCACCACCGCGTACCCGGCGCCCGCGTAGACCTGGGCCTCGTCGAACCAGGCGCCGGTGTACTGGGCGAAGGGGCCGCCGTGGATCATGAGCAGCGTCGGGTGCGGCCCGTCGCCTTCCGGGAGCACCACCCAGCCGTGCACGTCGCTGCCGTCAGCGCTCGTGCCGGTGAACTCCTGGGGTGCGCGCGGCGGTGCCGACTGGCGCAGCGGCGCGTTGACGTCGGTCAGCTTCTCGAGCCCCCCGTCGTCGGCGAGCCGGTACAGCTCGCCCGGCCCGTCGGCGTCGGCCGCCGCGAGCACGACGGCGCCGCGCGCCTCCCCTGCCCCCGTCACCACGAGGGGCCCGGACGTGAGCTGCTCGCGCCGGCCGTCGGGCGCGAAGGCGATCAGCTGCACGGTCCCGCACGTGCGGGCGAGGACGAGCGCCCGCCCGTCGCCGGTGACCTGCAGCGCCCCGGCGGCCTCGCCGAGGTCGTCACCGTCGGCGGTGAGCCGGAGCGTCGCGCCGTCGGCAGGAGTGTGCCAGAACAGGTGGGTCGCACGCCCCACGAAGTCGGCGCCCGTCTCGCCCAGCGAGGAGGCGAGGACGAACACCCCGGAGCCGTCGGGCGCCTCCGCGGCCAGGTCCACCGAGGCGGCCTCCTCGGTGCCGAGGTCGAGCGCCTCGCTCGGGCCGCCTGCGACGGGGGTGCGGACGGCGCGGCTCCCCAGGGTGTCGACAGCTGTGGGGTCGAAGCCGGACACCGTGTAGATCCAGGCGCCGTCGGCGCTGAAGCGGGGCTCGGTGTGGTCCACGCTGCCGTCCGTGAGCTGCCGCGCCTCGGGCAGGCCGGCCGGTGCACCGGCCCCCTTCGCCGCGGCCTCCTCCGCCGCGGCGCGCCCGCGCGCGGCCACGAACGGCTCGGCGTCCAGGGCCGGGACGTCGAGGACGAACAGCCGCGTGCGCTGGTCGCCCGTGTACCCCACGCCGTTGAGCCGGTAGTTGAGGTCCCGGATGAGCCGGGGGTCCTCTGCGCCCGCTGCCACGCCGTCGGTGGAGCCGTACCGCCCGGGTTCGGGCACGCGGGCCGTGTAGGCGATCCGGGCCCCGTCCGGCGAGAAGGCGAACTGGGCCAAGCCCAGCGGGGCGTCGGTGAGGATCCTCGGCTCGCCGCCGCGGGCGTCGACGATCGCGAGCTGCGGCATGCCGGCGGGGGCGGCGCGGAGGAAGGCGAGGACGGAGCCGTCCGGCGAGTACTGCGGCGCCGTGTCCCGGAAGCCGCGCGTGAGCAGCCGCGCGGGCCCGCTGTGCAGGGGCACCTCCCAGATCTGCCCGACCGCCGCGTCGGCCCGGAAGTCGGGCCGGGTGACGGCGACGGCGCAGCGGCCCGCGGCAGGATGCACCGAGGGGGCGGACAGGGAGCGGACGAGGTCAAGGTGTTCAGGGAGCATGCGCCGAATCCTACGCAGGGCGCCCCCGATACGATGGGAGCCATGCTCGCCGACGCCCTGGACCTGCTGATCTGCCCGCACTGCGGCGCCGACTGGGACGCGGAGGCGAGCAGCGCCCGAGCGCTCGTCTGTGCCGAGGGACACCGGTACGACGCCTCGCGCCACGGCTATGTCAACCTCCTGACCGGGCGCCCCAGCCGCTCCACGCCGGACACCGCGGACATGGTCGCCGCCAGGGACGCGTTCCTGGGCGCCGGCCACTACTCGCCGATCGCCGCTGCGCTCGCCGACGCGTGCGCGGCGCTGCCCGCGGACGCCGCGGTCCTCGACGCCGGAGCGGGGACCGGCTACTACCTGGCTGCGGTGCTCGACCGGCTCGCCGGCGGCGGTCCGCGCAGGGCCCGGGCGATCGCGCTCGATCTCAGCCCGCAGGCCCTGAGGCGCGCAGCCCGGCTGGAGCGGGTGGCCGCGCTCGTCTGGGACCTGTGGAAGCCGCTCCCCGTGGCCGCGGGCACCGTCGACGCCGTGCTCGACGTCTTCGCCCCGCGCAACCTCCCCGAATTCGCGCGCATCACCCGGCCGGGGGGCCTCCTCGTCGCCGTGACGCCCCTCCCCCAGCACCTCGCCGAGCTCCGGGCCCGGCTGCCCCTCCTCGAGGTGCCGGAGGGCAAGGCCGAGGCCCTCGAACTGGCCGCTGCCGGCGACTACGAGCCCCTCTCCCGCGCCCAGCTGACCTTCCCCCTCGTCCTCACCCCGGCCTCGGCCGCGGACCTCGCCCAGATGGGTCCCGCCGGGCACCACACGGGCCGCACCGAGCTCGAGCGGCTGGCCGGGGACGAGGAGCTCGCCGCCACGGCCGCCGTCGAGCTCAGCGTGCTGCGGCGCCGCTGACGCCGGGCTCCTCGGAGGCGCGGGCGTTCCCCGGGCTGCGGTCCGCCCGCGGCCCGAGGTCCACCCGCATCAGGCGCATCGCGGCCTGGATGAGCGGCCCGATCCCGAACGCGAACACCGCCGTGCCGATCCCGACCGTCCCGCCCAGCAGCCATCCGGCCAGCACGACCGTCAGCTCGATCGCGCAGCGCACCATCCACACGGGGCGCCCGGTCCGGGCCACGAGCCCGGTCATGAGTCCGTCGCGCGGCCCCGGGCCGAGCCTCGCGCCGATGTACAGGGCCGAGGCCAGGGCGAGCAGCACCAGCCCGCCGGCAAGGACAGAGCACTGCCAGAGGAGGTGGAGCGCCCCCTCGGGCGGCGCGGGGATCCACGCCAGCCCGAGGTCGGCGAAGACGCCGATGAGCAGTGTGTTCGAGAGCGTTCCCCACCCCGGCCTCTGCCTGAGCGGGATCCATGCCGCGAGCACGAGGACGCTCACCGCGACGGTGGTGGCCCCGAAGCTGAGGCCGACGGTGCGTGCCACGCCCTGGGAGAGGACGTCCCAGGGCGAGGAGCCGAGGCCCGAGCGCAGGAGGAGGGCGATCGCGAGGCCGTAGGCCGCGAGGCCGACGTAGAGGCGGACGAGGCGCACTGCCAGGTGGGGGCTGTCGAGGAAGGCGTTCACGGAACCAACCTCGCGCACCATTGGCATCACTGGACAGGGCCAATTCGGGTAGCGTGGCCCTATGGTCGCCGTCACCTCCCAACGCCTCGGCCGCATGCTGGGGCCCCTGCCGGGCCGCGGGCCCCTCTACGCCGAGCTGGCCGAGAGGCTCCGGCTCCTCGCCGTGGACGGCCGGCTCCCCGACGGCGTCCGGCTGCCGGCCGAGCGCGAGCTGGCGGGGGCCCTGGGGCTGTCCCGCACCACGGTGGCGGGGGCGTACGCCCTCCTGCGCGAGCTCGGGTGCCTGAAGAGCGTCCGGGGCTCCGGAAGCTACGTCGTCCTTCCCGAGCGCCCGGCCGGCGCCGCACCCGATGAGGCCGGGGTGCTCGACCTCACCAAGGCCGCCATGCCGGCGGCGAGCCCCGTGGCGGACTGCGTGCGCCGTGCCGCGGACGCGCTCGGCCCGGAGCTGGCCCGCTCCGGCTACGAGGTCATCGGCCTGCCGCGCCTGCGCATCGCCGTCGCCGAACACTATGCCGCCCGCGGGGTCCCCACCGACCCGGACCAGATCATGGTCACCACTGGCGTCCAGCACGCGATCGCGCTCGTGGCCCGCACCCTCCTGTCCCCCGGCGACCGTGCCGCCGTCGAACAGCCCACCTATCCCCACGCGATGGACACGCTCCAGGCCGCGCGGGCCCGGCTCGTGGCGCTGCCCGTCACACCCGCCGGGTGGGACCTCGAGGCCGCGGCCGCAGCCTTCCGAGCGACCTCGCCGGCGCTCGCCTACACGATGCCGGACTTCCACAACCCGACTGGCGCGAGCCTCGATCCCGCGGGGCGCGAACGGCTGGCCCGCCTCGCCGAGCGGCACCGC
Source organism: Sinomonas sp. RB5 (assembly GCF_054063535.1). Taxonomy (NCBI): domain Bacteria; kingdom Bacillati; phylum Actinomycetota; class Actinomycetes; order Micrococcales; family Micrococcaceae; genus Sinomonas; species Sinomonas sp. RB5. The sequence continues at coordinate 83,168 of NZ_JBSSGJ010000005.1, read as the reverse complement.
ACGGTCCTCGTCGCCGACGAGACGACAGCCCTGCTGGACATCAGCCGCGGGCCGCTGCCGCCGCTCGCCGCGTTCGCCCCGGGCTCGGTGACGCTGGGGGGCCTGGCAAAGCTCGCGTGGGGCGGCCTGCGGGTGGGCTGGATCCGCGCCCCCCGGGCCATGGTGGGCCGGCTCGCCCAGGCCCGGACGAGCCTCGACCTCGGCACCCCGGTGCTCGAGCAGCTCGTCGCCGCCGAGCTGCTCGAGCACCAGGACGTCCTCGTGGCCGAACGGCGCCATCGCCTCGGAGAGGGTCTCGCGGCGCTCGGCGGGGCGCTCGCCGAGCACTTCCCGGGCTGGGCCTGGACTGCGCCCGGCGGCGGCATGTCCGTCTGGGCGGACTGTGCGCCGCTGTCGTCGTCGCAGCTGGTCGTGGCCGCCCGTGCGCGCGGGGTGGCCCTCACCGCTGGGCCGCGCTTCGGCATGGACGGCGCCTTCGAGCACCGCCTCCGCCTCCCCTTCACCGCGTCTCCCGACGAACTGCGCCAGGCCGTCGCCGCGATCGCGGACGCCGCCTCCGATGCGTCCTCGGGACCCGCCCGGCCGCCCCTCATAGCGGTGTGAGCCGCCCCGGGCGGTCAGGCCCGGACGGGTTGCCGAACCGCAACCGGCCGAGCGGCTCCGGGGGCCGTGGGCTGGGCTAGTGTGGGAGCACAGGGGCGTGCGTGAGGAGGGGCGGATGGACTGGTTCGACCACAACGCCTGGATGGTGTGGCTCGTGCTCGCGCTCGTGCTGGGGGGCATCGAGATGCTCAGCCTGAGCCTCGTGTTCGTCATGCTGTCCGGCGGCGCGCTCGCGGCGCTCGTCACGGCGCTGCTCGGCGGGCCGGCGTGGCTCCAGGGCCTGGTCTTCGCGGCCGTGTCCGTGGCGATGATCGCCTTTGTCCGTCCCGTCGCCGTCAGGCACATGCGCCCCGCCGTCGAGGACGTCCGCACCAACATCGACCGTCTGGTCGGGTCTCCGGCCACCGTCGTCGAGCCCGTGGACTCCGCCCGCGGGCTGGTCAAGATCGGCGGCGACGTCTGGACCGCCCGCGCGGAGCGCGGCGAGTTCCTCCCGGGCGACGTCGTCAAGGTCGTCGCGATCGACGGCGCCACCGCCGTCGTGGCCCCCAGCGGTAGGACATCGCCCTACCGAAGCTAGGCACACCACTACCAGTGAAGGGGGAAACCATGGACGCCGGAAGCATCCTTCTGCTCGTGGTCGTCATCGTCGTCATCCTGTTCGTGGGCACGGCGCTCGGCCGTTCCGTGCGGATCATCCCGCAGGCGCGGGCCGGCGTCGTCGAACGGCTGGGGAAGTACCAGCGCACGCTCAATCCCGGTCTGACGCTGCTCATCCCGTTCGTCGACAGGCTGCTGCCGCTGCTCGACCTGCGCGAGCAGGTCGTGTCCTTTCCCCCGCAGCCCGTCATCACCTCCGACAACCTCGTCGTCTCGATCGACACGGTGGTCTACTTCCAGGTGACCGACCCGCGCGCGGCTACCTATGAGATTGCCAACTACATCCAGGCGGTCGAGCAGCTCACCATCACGACGCTGCGCAACGTCGTCGGCGGCCTGAACCTCGAGGAGGCGCTCACCTCCCGGGACCAGATCAACGGGCAGCTGCGCGGAGTGCTCGACGAGGCCACCGGCCGTTGGGGCCTGCGGGTCTCGCGGGTCGAGCTCAAGGCCATCGAGCCGCCGCACTCGATCCAGGACTCGATGGAGAAGCAGATGCGCGCCGAACGGGACCGGCGTGCGCTGATCCTCACGGCCGAGGGCACGAAGCAGTCCGCGATCCTGACCGCCGAGGGTGAGCGCCAGGCGCAGATCCTCAAGGCTGAGGGCCAGGCGAAGGCCGCGGTGCTCCGGGCCGACGGCGAGTCCCAGGCCATCCAGAAGGTCTTCGAGGCCATCCATCGCGGCGACCCGGATCCGAAGCTCCTCGCATACCAGTACCTCCAGACGCTGCCCAAGATCGCCGAGGGAACGTCGAACAAGCTGTGGATCATCCCGAGCGAGATCGGCGAGGCCCTCAAGGGCGTCGGCGGTGCGATCGGGAACCTCGGCCAGGGCGTTCGGGGCGGGGCTCCCGCAGACCAGGCCCTTCAGGACGTGACGCACCCGGCACCCGGGGCCGAGGCCGAGCGGGACAGCCTTGAGGCGGATGCACGGGCCTTCGAGGAAGAGGCGGCGCGGCGCTCCGAGCTCGACACCGAGGCGGAACGGATCCTCCAGCACCATGCGGGAGTCACCGACTTGGGCGGTCCGGCCGCGGGCATCCCCGATCTGGAGGTTCCGGGCCTGGAGATTCCCGATGTCCCCGGTCAGTCCGCGGACGAGGATCCAGCGTCGGGCCAGGGGCGGCCCTGACGGGCGACGCGGCGCACGCCTATAATGGAAGGTCGGTTGACCGGATATCGGCGACCGGGCTGCGGGAACACCGCGCTCGCCACATGCGTTGGCATGGTGATCGGGTCGGTGCGCACGCCCGGCACAACGTGAGGGAGTATAGATGAGCGACCGCAGCCTGCGCGGCATGCGCCTGGGTGCACAGTCCATGGAGACCGAGGCCGGCGTCGAGCCGGCACCCCGCCAGCGGGTCGAGTACCGGACCGAGGACGGCGAACAGGTCTTTGTCATGTTCTCCTCCGAGGCGGAGATCCCCCCGGTCTGGACCTCCAAGACCGGCAAGGAGGCGTTCCTGGTCGACGGAGAGCGCCCCACCGACACCAACGAGAAGGCGGTCCGGACGCACTGGGACATGCTCCTCGAGCGCCGCTCGATTCCCGAGCTCGAGCAGATCCTGGCAGACCGCCTCGAGCTCCTGCGGAGCAAGCGCGGCGCCTGACGCCAGTCCGCCACGGGGCCGCACCCCGATCGGCACATGCGCCTGTGTAAGAGGGCGGGAACCGTTCCAGGTTCCCGCCCTCTCCTGTGTCTGCGGCGCAGCCGCGCCTAGCGCTGCCTGCCGCGGCGGGTGAGCTGGGACCACCGCTCCTTCAGGCCCCACCGCGTGACGTTGACCATGGCCTCCAGGACGATGTTCCCGCTCATCTTGGAGCTGCCGAGCTCGCGCTCCACGAAGGTCACGGGAACCTCGACGACAGAGAGGCCCATCTTGGCCACGCGCCAGGCGAGGTCGACCTGGAAGCCGTAGCCCTTCGACTCGATGGAGTCGAAGTCGAGCTTCTCGAGGGTGGTGCGCCGGAACGCCCGGTAGCCAGCGGTGATGTCGCGCAGCCCGAGCCCGAGCATGAGGCGGGCGTAGGTGCTGCCGGTGCGGGAGATGAGCTGGCGGTAGAAGGGCCAGTTCACCACCGATCCGCCGTGGACCCAGCGGGAACCGATCACGAGGTCGGCGCCGTCCTCCACGGCTGAGAGGAGCGCCGGCAGCTGCTCCGGCTGGTGGGAGCCGTCGGCGTCCATCTCCACCACGACGTCGTAGTCCCGCTCGAGGGCCCAGCGGAAGCCGGCAATGTAGGCTGCGCCGAGGCCTTCCTTGCCGCGGCGGTGCATGACGTGGACCTGCGGGTCCTCCGCGGCGATCCGGTCCGCGAGGGCGCCGGTGCCATCGGGGCTGTTGTCGTCCGCGACGAGGACGTCCGACGCCGGAACAGCCGCCCGCAGCCGGCCCAAGGTCTTGGGCAGCGAATCGAGCTCGTTGTACGTCGGAATGATCGTCAGGATGCGCACGAAGTGGGCCTTTCGGGGCGGGGTCGTCGAGCGCCTCGAAGGCGCAAGAGCCCATTATAGCCAGCCGACCCGGGCCACCCGGGGAACAGACAGGCCCGTGCGTCTTCGGGCCAGTCGCGCGGGGCCGGCAGCTGGTCGGTCCCCCGGACTGTTTTCTACGGACGCACGGGCCTGTCGTGACGCCTAATCCCCCGAATGCTCGGTGAACCGGGCCCTACCGGGCAGTTCACACCCGTTGCCCTCGATCCTACGGGGTCAGACTCAGGTGTCAACCGTCCATTCATCTGCGGTTTGCCGTGTTGCCCACGACGGCCGGGGGCGTGCCCGCGCGACCGGTCCTCCGGGCCCTCACGAGCCAGGGTGCCCGGAGGGGAAGTCACCGCTGCGGAACAGCTCGCGCCCCTCGTGCACGGTGAGGAGGCATTCGGGCAGCCGCTCGGTGTCCAGCGCGGGGAGGAGCGGCGTGCGGGCCCGGGGATCGGTGCTCCACGCCTGCACGCGCTCGTCCGCGACCTGCACCATCAGCTCGTCGGCGCTCCACACCGCGAAGCTCGCCGGGGCGCCCGGAGCGAGCTGGCCCATGAGCGGGTTGGGGTGTCTCGCTGCCCTCCACCCGGAGCGCGTGTGCCCGAGGAAGGCCGCGCGGGCGGAGATCCGCTGGGAGGGGTCCGAGTGCCTCAGGCACGCACGCACGCTCTCCCACGGGGACAGCGCGCAGACCGGCGAGTCGGACCCGAAGGCGAGGGGCACGCCGGCGGAGTAGAAGCGGATGAACGGGTTCATCCCCGCCCGGCGGCTGCCGAGGCGCTGCTCGTAGAGCCCTCCGGGATGGCCCCAGGCCGCGTCGAAGAGGGGCTGGGCGCTCACGGTGACGGCGTACTCGGCGAGGGCCGCAGCCTCTGCGTCACCGGCCATCTCGACGTGCTCGAGCCGGTGTCCGGCGGCGCGCACGGCGTGCTGGCCGACCCGGTCGGACGCGATGCGGAGGCCTTCGAGCGCGAGCTGCAGCCCGGCGTCGCCGATCACGTGGAAGCCGCCCTGGGCGCCGATCTCCGACAGCGCCGCGAGGTGGGCGCCGATCTCATCGGCGGACAGGAACGCCGTGCCGCGGTGGCCCGGGGCGTCGTCGTAGTCGGCGCTCAGGAGGGCGGTCCGGCTGCCGATCGAGCCGTCGATGTTCAGATCGCCCGCGAGCCCGCGCACCGGTACCCCGAGCCCGTCGAGGACCTCGCGGGCCTCGTCCGCCGAGGAGACGGCCTGGCCCCAGTAGGCCATCACCTCCGGTTCCGTGGAGGCCTCCCGGCCGAGGAGCAGCCGCAGGTCCTCGAGGCCGCCGAGCTGGGGCGCGGCCTGTTCCACGAGCGCGACGTAGCCCCGGGACGCGGCGTGGCGCAGCGCCAGGCCGTGCAGGCGTTCCAACTCCCCGGCGCTGGCCGGGCGCGTCTGCGCGCGGGCCGCGTGCAGCGCCTCGCCGACCACGAGCGCCGAGTCCTCCCCGTGCCCGACGGGGGTGCCCGCACTGCGTGCGAGGTCCGCGGAGACGAGTGCGGAGTGGACGTCCACCCGGGTGAGGAACATCCGCCGCCCACCGGCGGCGCGCGCGAGCTGCCCTGCGCCCGGCAGTGCGGGATCGGCCCACCGCGATTCGTCCCACCCGTGGCCTCGCAGCACGGCATCGTCGGGAAGTCCCTCCGCTGCCCGCGCCACGGCGTCGAGCAGGTCCGCCGCCGACGCCGCAGCGGACAGGTCCAGCGAGGAGAGCGCGAGGCCGGTGTCGGTGACGTGCACGTGCGAGTCCACGAAGCCGGGCGCCACGAGCGCGCCGTCGAGGTCCACCACCGTCATCCGGTCGTCGGCGAGCGAGGCCGCCGCCTGCTCGGAGCCGACCCAGGCGACCGTCCCGCCGTCCACCAGCATCGCCGAGGCGAAGGGGTCGGCGGCAGAGTAGACCGAGCCGTTGCGGTAGAGGGTGAGCGCGCGCTCCTCGGGCATGGATGGATCCCCTTGCATCGTTCGCGGTGTCGTTGGCCGTGAAGGCGGTCTAGTCGGAAAGGCTCGAGTACGCGACCACGCCGCGGCGCAGGAGGCCGATCGCCTCGTGGCACAGCCGCGAGAGCCGCCGGTCGATCGCCGGCACGTCGGCGAGCTGGTCGAGCAGGTCGATCACCTGGCGGACCCAGCGCACGAAGTCTCCGGCCGCCAGCTCGGTGCCGGAGAGGACGTTCTGCAGCTCACGGCCGCGGGCCCACTTGTAGATGGGCCAGACGAGGCCGAAGTCCGGCTCGGAGGTGCGCGGCAGCCGGTGCTGCTCCTCGGCGTCCTCGAGCTGGGACCACTCGCGCAGCACGACGTCCACGGCGACGTCCAGGGAAATGCTGGGCATCTTGGGCGTGAGGCCCCGCTCCTCGCGCTTGGCCTGGTACACGAGGACGCTCACGAGCGCGGCGAGCTCGGCGGCGTCCACGTCGTCGAAGGCGCCCTCGCGCAGCGCGAGCGCAGTGAGCATGTCCTTGTCGCCGTAGATGCGGCGCAGCTGCTGCCCGAAGGCGGTCACCTCGGGTCCCGCGGCGCCCTGGGCCAGCGCCCCGTAGGACTCGAGGACCTCGCACACCCGGTCGAAGGTCTTCGCGATCGTGTTGGTGCGGCCCTGGATCTGTTCGACGAGGCGGTCCGTCTCGCGGCGGAGCTTGATCCAGCGCTCGGCCCACCGCGCATGGTCCTCGCGCTCGGCGCAGCCGTGGCACGGATGTGTGCGGAGCTGGCGGCGCAGGTCGGTGATGCGCCGCTCGGTGTCCTGGTAGCCGCCGGCGAAGGCGAAATCCCTGCGCGACCGGCGCCCCTGGCGGCCCGCATCGGGACCTTCCAGGCGTGCCCGCTCGGTCGCGTGCCGCAGCGAGGCGGCGAGGTCGCGTCGGTCCTTGGGCCTCTTCGCGTCGAAGTGCTTCGGGATCCGGATCCGTGCGATCGGCTCAAGGGGGCCGTCGACGTCGTGCAGGCCGATGCGGCGGATGTTCCGGTCGAAGGTGAGGACCTGCGGCCTCGGCTCCCGGCCGTTCGGATCCGACATGAGCACCACGGCGCTTCCGGCGAGCCGTCCCTGCCCGATCTCGACGACGTCCCCCGGCGCCAGGCGTGCGAGCGAGTCCACCGTCATGGACCGCCGGGCGCGCCCCGCCTGCCGGGAGGCCGCCTTCTCGGCCTCCGAGAGCTCGTGCCGGAGCCTGGAGTACTCGGTGAAGTCCCCCAGGTGGCAGGTCATGGCCTTCTCGTAGCCCGCGAGCGACTCCTCGCGGCTGCGCACCTGCCGGGCGAGCCCGACCACCGAGCGGTCCGCCTGGAACTGGGCGAAGGAGCTCTCGAGGATCTCGCGCGCCCGCTCCCGGCCGAACTGGGCCACGAGGTTGATGCTCATGTTGTAGGTGGGGCGGAAGCTCGAGTTCAGCGGGTACGTGCGGCGCGAGGCGAGGCCCGCCAGGGCGGAGGGATCGAGTCCGGGGCGCCACTGCACCACTGCGTGTCCCTCGACGTCGATCCCGCGCCGGCCGGCCCGGCCGGTGAGCTGGGTGTACTCCCCCGCGGTGATGTCGACGTGGGCCTCGCCGTTGAACTTCTCGAGCTTCTCGATGAGCACGCTCTTGGCGGGCATGTTGATGCCGAGCGCGAGGGTCTCGGTCGCGAACACGACCTTCACGAGCCCTGCGGCGAACAGCTTCTCGACCGTCTCCTTGAAGGTCGGCAGGAGGCCGGCGTGGTGGGCGGCCAGACCGCGCTGGAGGCCCTCGCGCCACGCCCAGAAGCCCAGCACCGCCAGGTCGGCCGGCGGGATGTCGACGGCCGCAGCCTCGACGGCCGCAGTGATCTCGGCCTTCTCGGCAGGGGTCGTGAGGTCGAGGCCCGCATCGAGGCACTGCTGCACGGCGGCGTCGCACCCGGCCCTCGAGAAGATGAAGTCGATCGCTGGCAGCAGGCCGCGGCGCTCGAGCGCCTGGACCATCTGGGGGCGGCTGGCCCGCGTGCCGGGCAGGGGCGGTGCGTCGCCCGGACGGCCGGTCCGGGGGGACTGCTTCTCGCCCCGCTGGCGCTCCTCGCGCCGCCGTGCCCGGCCGCCGTGGCCGAACCGGCCGCGGTAGAGCTGCTGCGACTCGCGCCGGCCCAGCTCGACCAGCTCCGGGTTGACCGCGGTGAGTTCCGAGACGCTCGCCTCCGCGTGCGGCACCGCGGCGCGTTCGGACGACGCCGGTTCGGTCGCCTCGCGCTCGCCCCCGGCGTCGCGGTCGTGGACGTCGGCCAGGGCCTCGAACGACTGCCGGGTCGCGAACAGGTCCACGAGCTGGCGCCCGACGAGGACGTGCTGCCAGAGAGGAACGGGGCGGTGCTCGGAGACCACGATCTCCGTCTCGCCGCGGACGGTGTCGAGCCACGCGCCGAACTCCTCGGCGTTGGAGACGGTGGCGCTGAGGGAGACGACCCGGACATCGCGCGGAAGGTGGATGATGACCTCTTCCCACACTGCCCCGCGGAAGCGGTCAGCGAGGTAGTGGACCTCGTCCATCACCACGTAGCCGAGCCCCGCCAGCGTGTCGGAGTCCGCGTAGAGCATGTTCCGCAGGACCTCGGTGGTCATGACGACGACCGGCGCCTCGCCGTTGATGGTCGTGTCCCCGGTGAGGAGGCCGACCCGGCCCACCCCGTGGATGGCGCACAGCTCCGCGTACTTCTGGTTCGACAGCGCCTTGATGGGCGTCGTGTAGAACGCCTTCAGGCCCTGCCTGAGGGCCAAGTGGATCGCGAACTCGCCGACGATGGTCTTGCCGGCGCCGGTCGGCGCCGCGACGAGGACGCCGTGCCCCGCCTCGAGCGCGCGGCATGCCTCGACCTGGAAGGGATCGAGCGGGAAGGCCACCGTCGCGGCGAACGCTCCCAGTTCGGTCTTGGCCAACGCCCGCCGCCTCGCGTCCGCGGCGTAGCGTTCGGCCGGTGACATGCTCTCGGCGGGGGTGGACATGGGTCCAGCCTAGTCCCCGCCGGGACGTCAGAGGTTCTCCAGGTCCGCCCTGGACGTGGGGGTGTCCGCGATGGCGTCGGTCTCCGCCGCCACCTTCTCGAGGCGCCGGGCCCGGCGCCGGTCGTTGGCCATGCAGACGCCGATCGCCGCGAAGAAGAGCGCCAGAAGCGGGATCGCGAGCATGAACATCGAGATCGCGTCCGCGCCCGGGGCGGCCACGGCCGCGAGGACGAACACGAGGAACACGGTGATGCGCCAGGCCTTGAGGATGGTCCTGCCCGGCAGGATCCCGGCCATGTTGACCCCGACCAGGATGACCGGGACGAGGAACGCCACCCCGAGGAAGAGGAGCATGTGGGTGACGAAGTCGATGTACTCGCGACCGTCGATCATGTTGGAGAAGCCCGCGGGCGTGAACTGGGTCAGCGCGCGCACCACCTGCGGCACGACACTCCACCCGACCCAGACACCGGCGAGGAACAGCGGCACGGCCGCGACCATGAAGCCCAGCGTGTACTTGCGCTCCTTGGCCGTCAGGCCGGGCATGATGAACGCCCAGACCTGGTAGATCCAGATGGGGCTGGAGATGACCAGGCCGATCTGGATGGCCAGCTGGAGCTTGAAGTCGAACGGCGAGGCAATGGTGGAGAAGTTCACCGAGGACAGGCCACCAGTCTGGTGGGAGATGTTCTCGACGGGCTTCTCGAGTTCGCGGAGGATGGGGTCGTAGAGGAACCAGCCCGCGACGGCGCCGAGGGCAACCCCGATCGCCGCCTTGATCAGACGGTTCTTGAGCTCCCGGAGGTGCTCGAGGAGGGGCATGCGCCCCTCCGGGTTGGCCTTCCTCCCCTTCCCGGCGGCCACCTCAGGCGCGCGAGGAAGGACCGGCGTCCCCGTCGGCCCGGCCAGCGCCGTTCGGCGGGATGACCTTGCCCTCGACGGGCTGCTCGGCTGCGCTGGAGGACGACTGGCCGGACGCCGAGGTGTCCTTGCCGTCGTTCTTCATCTCCTTGACCTCGGAACGCAGGATGCGCATCGACTGCCCGAGGCTCCGCGCCATGCCCGGCAGCTTCGGCGCGGCGAACAGGAGCAGCGCCACGATGATGATGATGACGATGGGCCAAGGGCCATCGAAGAGTCGTCCCACGGGGAATCCTTTCGTTGCTACAAGTCTAGTTGAGGCCGAGGTCACTCAGGGACTGCATCTGGCCCCGCTCGCGCCGTCGGGCGACGCGCCGGTCGCGGCGCGCGAGGCGCCGCTGTTCGCGCCCCCGCTCGTACTCCTCGCGCATGCGCTCCGGGTCGGCGAACACGGCGCTGCCGGGAACACGCACGACGGCGGCCGGCCCGGCGTCGTCGGCCGTCTGGGCGGCGGGGGGCCTCGCCGTGACCCGCTCGAGGTCTTCGGCGGCGCCCCGCATGACGGCCATGCCCTTGCGGAACAGGTAGATCCCGCCCAGCAGTAGGCCGACGAGGGTGCAGGCCACCAGGGCCACCCACATGAGGATCCACGACCACCACGGCACGGGGTCCAGCCTATCGGGTCGGCGCGGCGGCCCCGTACAGGGCCAGGGCGCGGTCGAACCACGAACGGGCCGCCTCGACGGCCTCGGCGGGGCCCTCGAGGGCGGCGGCGCCCCCGAACTGGGCGAGGAAGGAGGGCAGCCACGCCAGGTCGAGGACGGTCAGGAGGACGCGGCGGCTCCCGTCCTCCAGGTCCCTGCCGTCGTGGGCGTCGAAGCTCGCCTCGGCCCAGCGCGCCTCGGGGGCGAGGCGCACCGTGACCTCGAGGTCGCTGGCGCGGCGCATGAACAGGGCCCCGTCGCCGGGCTCGAAGCCCTCGGGCAGCGGCTGCGGCTCGGCCGCCTCCACGGCTTCGATGCGGTCGATGCGGAAGACTCTGCGGTCCCCGGCACGGTGGCAGTAGCTGTTGACGTACCAGCGGTCGGCGTCGGAGAAGACCCCGAGCGGGTTGATGAGCCGCTCGGTGACCTCGTCCTTGGTCGGGTTGAGGTAGCGGAGCCGGAGCGTGCGGCCGGCGACGGCCGCCTCGGCGAGCACCGGGACGAGCTCTGCGTTGTGCTGGGGCTCGGACCTCAGGTCCACCTCGGGCAGGGCCCGTCCGCCCTCGACCGCCGCCGCTCCCACCCTGTCGGCCAGCCGCAGGATGGCCTCCGCCGACGCCGTGTCGGCGAGCGGCAGGAGGGCCTTGAGGCCCAGCTGGAGCGCGACCGCCTCGCCGGGGCTGAGCCGGCGCGGGCGGGAGAGCTCCTCGGCATTCGCGACCGTCACCACATCCTCGTCCACCGAGATCTCGATGTAGCTCTGGAAGCCGGCGGAGTCGATGGGACCGGCGTCCCGCAGGAGCTCGAGCTCCCGCAGCACGGCCTTCCTCGTCAGGCCGAACTCGTCGGCGATCTCCTGCACCGTCACCGGGCCCGAGAGGAGGAACGGCACGAGGTCCATGAGCCGTTCGAGGCGCTCCTGGCCGGTGGTCATCCGCCGGACCGGCTTCTGCCCGGGGGTCTCGGCAGCGCCCGCCGACCCGATGGCCTCGCGGGCTCCGCGCAGACGGCCGAGGACCTCGGCGACGAGGTCCTCGGGGCCGAGGACCTTCACGGCGTCGCCGAAGCCCGCGAGCCGCTCTGCGGCGACGGAGGCATCACGGAAGGCGTACTCGCCCGCGTCCCAGCCGGGCGGCCCGGCTCCGGCCGGCTCCCAGTGCCGCCGGAGGTCGAGCGCGCGGTCCTCGGCGACGAGGAGGCTCGCGCGCCGCTCGGCGAGGGCATCGAAGCCGTCGAGCGCCTCCCGCACGGCTCCTTCACCGGCAGGCTCGAAGCTGCCCGGCTCCCCCACGGCCAGGGTGCCGCGGATGCGGGAGAGCCGGAAGACGCGCAGGCCGCCGCGGTCCTCGTCGTTGCCGGCGAGGTACCACTGCCCGTAGCGCTGGCCGAGCCCCCACGGCTGGACCCGGCGCCGGCGGGTCTCGCCGGTGCTGGTCGCGTGGTAGTCGAAGGTGACCTCGGCGCCGCGTGCCGCCGCGTCGGTCAGGGCCACCCAATGGGTGTCGAGCCGCACCCGGGGCTGCACCTGGGACGGTGGGGTCTCGGGGAGGGCACCTGCGGCCTCGAGCCGGCGCAGCGCGCGCTGCGCGTCGGCGCCCGCCACCGCGTCGTCGCACGCGAGGGCTGCGAGGGCGAGCCACGTGGACTCCTCGGCGCTGAAGCGCTGGGGAGGCAGTCGGAAGCCCGCCGAGTCGATCCGGTACTTGGCGACCTCCTCGTCGCTCTCCATGCGCTCATAGCCGAGTTCCTCGATGATGACCGCGCCCATGGAGCGGAGATCGGCCTTGTCGCGCTCGAACTTGCGCAGGACAGCCTCGGTCTCGGAGTCGGCCTCGGCGCCGTCGCCGGCGGGGGCGGTGTGGCCGTAGACGTCGCGCAGGATCCTCTCACGGGAGATCCCCAGCTCGGTGTGGAGCAGGGCGATGAGGAGGTTCAGCAGGCGCGAGGTCTTGGCTTCAGACACAGTGAAGAGCCTAGACCGAAACGGGCGGCGACCAGCCGAGGCTGGTCGCCGCCCGCAGTGCGCGTGCCGAAGGCGGTCCGGTCAGCGGACTCCCACGAGGTCCACGACGAAGATGAGGGCCTCGTTCGGCTTGATGGCCCCTCCGGCGCCGCGGGAACCGTAGGCGAGGTCGGAGGGGATCTCGAGCCGGCGGCGGCCGCCGACCTTCATGCCGATGAGGCCCTGGTCCCAGCCCTGGATGACCTGGCCGACGCCGACGCGGAAGTCGAGCGGCGTGCCGCGGTTCCACGAGGCGTCGAACTCCTCGCCGGTGGACCAGGCGACGCCGACGTAGTGCGTCGAGACGGTGTCGCCCGCGACGACCTCGCGGCCGTCGCCCTCGATGAGGTCGACGATCTTGAGCTCGGTCGGGATCTCACCCTCCGGGAACTCGATCTCGGGCTTGCTGCGGTCGTACTGGCGCTGTCCGAAGGACATGGTGCCTCCTGAGGTGGATGTGATGGGTTACTTGACGCCGAGGATGTCGACCACGAACACGAGGTCGCCCTTGGCCTGGCCCTGGCCCTGGTCCCCGTAGGCCTGCGCGGCGGGGATCACGAGGAGCACGCGCGAGCCGACCGTCTTGCCGGTGAGGCCCTTCGTCCAGCCGGGGATGACGCCCTGGAGGCTGAAGGTGGCGGGCTGGCCCTTGTCGTAGCTCGAATCGAACTTGGTGCCGTCGGAGAGGTTCACGCCGACGTAGTTCGCGACGATGGTGTCGCTGGCCTTGACCTTGTCGCCGTGGCCCACGATGAGGTCCTGGGCGACGACGTCCTTGGGCTTGTCCGCGCCCTTGACGTCGATCTGCGGGACGCCCTTGCCGTCCACCGAGACCTTGGGCAGCCCTGCGGGGAGGTTGGTCACCGGGTCGCCCTCGGGCTTGCTGAGCGGAGTGGGCGTGTCCTTCACCGAGAGGATCTTGATGACCAGGAGGGTCGAGGCCGCGCCCTCCGGGTTCTCACCGGCGGACTGGGCGGGGGTCGCGTAGGCGAGGTAGGAGCCGACCTTGGCTCCGACGAGGCCGTTGTACACGACCGAGCTGCCCTGCTTGAGCTGGTCGGAGAGCTCGACCTTCTCGGAGGTGCCCTTGCTGAAGGTGTCCTCGAGGACCGATCCGTCGCTGCCGTTGAGGGCGACATAGCCGATCTCGACGGTCTGCCCGGCCTTGGCTGCGGGGCCGTCGCCGGCCTGGACCATCTTGATCGTCTCGTCCTTGACCGCGAGCGGCTTCGGGAAGTCCACCTTCGGCGCCTTGTCGCCGGGGGTGACCTTGAGCTGGTCGAGGGCCGCGACCTGCCCGGCGTTGGAGGGCGTGGGGTCCGAGGAGGACGGGGCTGAGCTGCCGCAGCCGGCCACGAACAGGGCGAGCGGCAGCAGCAGGGCGATGAGACGGCGCACTGGTCAACTTCCTGTGGGGGATCCCGCCACAGGTCTGTGGCGGCGGACGGGCCGCGCGGGCCTCGACAAGACTACCCGGTCAGCCTGTGAAGGGCCTGAGGCTGTCGAGCAGTTCGTCCACCCGCGGGTCCTCGTTGGCGAAGGGGTCCTTGCACAGGATCGTGTGGTGGGCCCGGTCGTTGAGCTTGAGGTGCACCCAGTCCACGGTGTAGTCCACGCCTGCTGCCTGGGCCGCCTTCACGAAGCGGCCCCGCAGGCGCGCCCTCGTGCTCTGCGGCGGATTCGCCACCGCGTCGGCGATGGCCGCCTCGTCGACGACCCGGGCGGCGGCCCCCCGCCGCTGGAGGAGGTAGAACAGTCCTCGGTCGGGGCTGATGTCGTGGTAGGTCAGATCGATCTGGGCCACCCGCGCCGAGTCGAGGTCGACGTCGTGGCTGCTGCAGTAGCGGTCGATGAGCTTCTTCTTGATCGCCCAGTCGACCTCGGTGTCGATCGCCCGCGTGTCCTGCGACTCGACGGCCTCGAGGGTGCGCTGCCACAGGTCCAGGATGCGCTCCACATGGGGGGTGTGGGCGCCGTTGGCCGCGACGAAGTCCTGGGCCTTCTCGAGGTACATCTGCTGCAGCGCGAGCGCGCTCGACTGCTGGCCGTTCGCAAGCCGCACCGGGGCCTTGCCGGTGTGGTCATGGGAGATCTCCCGGATGCTCCGGATCGGGTTCTCCATCCGGGCGTCGCGCATGATCGTGCCGGCCTCGATCATCCGCAGCACCAGGTCCACGGTGCCGAGCTTCATCATGGTCGTCGTCTCGGACATCGTCGAGTCGCCGACGATCACGTGCAGGCGTCGGTAGTGCTCCGCATCCGCATGCGGCTCGTCCCTCGTGTTGATGATCGGCCGGGAGCGGGTCGTGGCGGAGGACAGGCCCTCCCAGATGTGGTCGGCGCGCTGGGAGAAGGCGTAGACGGGGCCCTGGGCGGTGCGCAGCACCTTCCCCGCGCCGCAGAGCAGCTGCCGGGTGACGAGGAACGGGATCAGGACCTCGGCCAGGCGGGAGAACTCGGTGCGACGGGGAATGAGGTAGTTCTCGTGGCTGCCGTACGAGTTGCCGGCCGTGTCGGTGTTGTTCTTGAAGAGGTAGACGCGGCCGTCGAACCCCTCCTCGGCGAGGCGGTGCTCGGCCTCCGCGATCAGGTCGACGAGGATCCGCTCCCCCGCCTTGTCGTGGGCGACCAGCTGGGCCACGTCGTCGCACTCCGCGGTCGCGTACTCGGGGTGCGAGCCGACGTCGAGGTACAGCCGCGAGCCGTTGCCCAGGAACACATTCGAGGATCGGCCCCAGCTGACGACCTTACGGAAGAGGTACCGGGCCACTTCCTCCGGCGCGAGGGGCCGGCCCTGGGGGCTCGAGTAGGCGATGCCGAACTCGGTCTCGACTCCGTAGATGCGCCGGTCCATCGCTCAGCCCTGCCGTTCCGCGAGTCCGTCGAGGATGCCGGCGAGCTCGTCCGGGCCGATGCGGCGGAAGGCGCGCCGCGTGCCGCGGGTGGTCTCGGAGTCGCGGTCCAGCACCCCGACCTCCAGCGTGATCGGCTCGGTGCGGTCCTCGCGGAGGGCGCGGGCGGCGAGCCGGATCGCCTCCGGAAAGTCCGCCTCGGAGGTCCATCCGTCCATCACGGCCTCCGCCACGCGTTCGGCCGCGCCGCCCATGACCACGAAGCGCCGCTCGTCGGCGATGGAGCCGTCGAACGTGAGCCGGAAGAGGTGGTCGCCCTCGACGTCGCCGCCCACCTCGGCGACGATGAGCTCGACCTCGAAGGGCTTCTGCTCGGCGGTGAAGACGGCGCCGAGGCTCTGGGCGTACACGCTCGCCAGTCCCCGGCCCGTGACGTCCTCCCGGTCGTAGGAGTAGCCGCGCACGTCGGCGTACCGGACCCCAGCCTGGCGGAGGCTCTCGAACTCGTTGTACTTGCCGACCGCCGCGAACGCGATCTTGTCGTAGATCTCGCCGATCTTGTGCAGCGACGGGGACGGGTTCTCGGCCACGAGGGCGATCCCGGCGCGGCAGCTCAGGACGACGACGGAGCGGCCGCGGGCGATGCCCTTCCGGGCGAAGTCCGCCCGGTCCTTCATGAGCTGTTCAGGTGAGACGTAGAACTGCTGGGTCATGCTCAGGCCTCCCGTCCTGCGACACTGCGCTCCGCGATGATCGCGCCAGCGATGGCCGCCAGCTCCCGCTCGGCCACGCGCCGGCTCCCGAGGCGCGTGACCGTGTACACGACGGGCCAGAGCTGCCGGACCGGATCCGGACCGCCCGTGGCGGAGTCGTCGTCGGCGGCGTCGTAGAGCGCCTCCACCGCGACGCGCACGGCATCCTCCTCGGCGAGGCCGGGCCGCCAGAGCTTCTTCAGCGCGCCCCGGGCGAAGACCGAGCCGGAGCCGACCGAGTGGTGCTCCAGTTCCTCGTAGCGGCCGCCGGTCACGTCATAGGAGAACAGCCGCCCCACGGCGGTCTCGAGGTCGAAGCCCGCGAACAGCGGGATCGCCGCCAGTCCCTGGAGTGCCAGGGGAAGGTTGCCCCTGACCATGGCCCCGAGGCGCGTCGCCTTGCCCTCGAGGCTCAGGAGGGTGCCCTCGATCTTCTCGTAGTGCTCGAGCTCGACCTGGAACAGGCGGGCGATGTCGATCGCGATCCCCGCCGTCCCGGCGATGCCGAGCACGGAAAAGCGGTCCGCCGGGAAGACCTTCTCGATGTGGCGGCTGGCGATCATGTTCCCCATGGTGGCCCGGCGGTCCCCCGCCATGATGACGCCGCCCGCGAAGGCGAGGGCCACGATGGTGGTGGCGTGCGGGGCCACCGCCGAGGCGTCGGCCGGCAGGCTCCGATGGAACGGGAGGAGGTCCGGCCGGGTCGCTGCCACGTGCTCGGTGAAGGATGATGTGGCGGCGGACACGACACGCTCGGCGAGGAAATCGTTCATCTGGGTCCTACTGCCCGCCCTTCTGGACGAACCCGCGCACGAACTCCTCGGCGTTGGTCTCGAGGACGTTGTCGATCTCGTCGAGGAGATCGTCGACGCCCTGGGTGCTGGCAGTGTCCTGCGCTGAGGCCTCCGGCGCGGCGGGTGCCGGGACATCGACCTCGACGGCCTCGTCCTCGCCCCGCGGCTGGGTGCTCTTCTGCTCCTGACCGGCCATGGCCGCCTCCTTGCGTCGGGCGCCTTGAGGGCGCCGGGTCTGGATCCTTCTGATCCCTATACTGTCACTTTTCGACCGCGTGTCACGGGTTGTGCCCGCGGTGTCGGACGGCCGGGGCGCCCCCTAGGTCCTGCGCTCGCCGAGGAGGGCCGCGAGGAAGTCCTCGATGCGGGCGTGCTCGTCGAAGAGCCCCTGGGTCAGAGCCTTCGTCCCGCGCAGCGGCTCGCGGGTCGGGACCCGCTGGAGCCGGTAGCTTCCGGGGGCCGCGAAGACGACCGAGTCCCAGCTGGCGCTCACGACGCTGCCGGGGAACCGCTTGATGCTCGTGCCGCGGAACCAGGCACGGGTGTCGGGCGGCGGCTCGGTGACGGCGGCCGCCACCGAGCCCGGATCGACCATGGTCTCCAGCGATCCCCGGGCCGCCAGCCGCAGCGCGATCCCCCGCTCGGGCCGCACGTCCGACCACTGGATGTCCACGAGGCCCAGCCGCGCGTCGCCCCAAAAGAGGCCGTCCCGGCTGCGGTAGCCCTCGAGCACCCGCAGCTTCGCGAGCCATTCCACGTACCCGGCGGCCGCGTCCCGGTCTCCGCCCAGGTCGGTCAGCGCACGCTCCCAGCGGCCGAGGACCTCGGCAGTGTGCCCGTCGCCGCCGTCGGCCGACGCGACACCGGAGTCGGCGGCGAGCTTCGCCGCGGCCTCGAAGTACATCCACTGCAGCTCGAGCCCGGTGACCTGTCGGCCGTCGAGCAGGCGGACCTTCTCCCCGAGCGAGGTGTCGTGGCTCAGCCGGTGCATGGCCGAGACGGGCTCATGGACCTCGACCTGGGGCGCCCTGCCGGCCTCGATGAGGCTCAGGACGAGGGCGGTCGTGCCGAATTTGAGGTAGTTCGCCACGTGGCTCACGTTGGCGTCGCCGATGATCACGTGGAGGCGCCGGTACTTGTCCGCGACGGCGTGCGGTTCGTCGCGGGTGTTGATGATGGGGCGCCGCATGGTGGTCTCGAGGCCCACCTCCGCCTCGAAGTAGTCGGCGCGCTGGCTGATCTGGTATCCGGGGCCCTTGCCGTCCTGCCCCAGGCCGACCCGGCCGGAGCCGCAGACCAGCTGGCGCGAGACGAAGAACGGGGTCAGCCCCCTGACGAGGTCGGAGAACGGCACCGAACGGGGCACGAGGTAGTTCTCGTGCGAGCCGTAGGAGGCGCCCTTGCCGTCGGTGTTGTTCTTGTAGAGGTTGATGGGGCCGCGCGCCTCGTCCCCCGCGAGGGCGCGCACCGTGGCGAGGGCCACGGCATCGCCCGCGACGTCCCACAGGAGCGCATCGCGGGGGTTGGTCACCTCCGGGCTCGAGTACTCGGGGTGGGCGTGGTCGACGTACAGGCGCGCCCCGTTGCCGAGCACGAGGTTCATCAGCGCGGGCTCCTGGTCGCCGTCGAGCTCGATCTCGGCCGGCCCGTGGGCGAGCGCGACCGCTTCCGCGGTGAGCACGGGTTCCGCGTCCGTGAGCTGGTCCGGGTGCGCCTGGGACCGCGCGACGGACCAGCCGCGCGCGTCGCGCAGGGGTGTCTCGTCGGTGTAGTCCCAGCCCGTCTCGGCCCGGCTGGCCGAGCGGGTCAGCCGCGCATAGGCCGCGATCACCTGGGAGGAGAGGTACGTCGCATTGGCCCCAGGCGAAGTCGGCGCGTGGATGCCGAACTCCGTCTCGGAGCCCATGACGCGCTGGGTTCCCCCGGCCGCGAGGCCGGGGCTCGGGTCACTGCTCACTGGTCCCCCTTACAGGTACTGGCCGGTGCTGGGGGTCGTCTCGATGGTCCTGCCGGGCTCGGCGCCGCCCTTGCCCTGGACGATGGTGCGGATGTAGGTGATCCGCTCGCCCTTCTTGCCCGAGATGCGCGCCCAGTCGTCGGGGTTGGTGGTGTTGGGCATGTCCTCGTGCTCGCGGAACTCGTCCGCGACGGCCCGGAGCAGGTGGTCCATGCGCAGGCCCTTGGCACCGGTCATGAGGAGTTCCTTGATCGCGGCCTTCTTGGCCCGGTCGACCACGTTCTGGATCACCGCCCCGGAGTTGAAGTCCTTGAAGTAGAGGATCTCGGTGTCGCCGTTGGCGTAGGTGACCTCGAGGTACTCGGTGGACTTGTCCGTCGCGTACATCGCCTCGACGGTGCGCTGGATCATCATGGCGACCGTGGCCGCCGGGTCCCCGCCGCACTCGGCGAGGTCCGCGGCATGGATCGGCAGGTCGTCCGTGAGGTACTTCGAGAAGATGTCCGCGGCGGCCTCGGCGTCCGGCCGCTGGATCTTGATCTTCACGTCGAGCCGCCCCGGGCGGAGGATTGCGGGGTCGATCATGTCCTCGCGGTTGGAGGCGCCGATGACGATCACGTTGTCCAGCCGCTCCACGCCGTCGATCTCGCTGAGCAGCTGCGGCACGATCGTGGTCTCGACGTCCGAGGAGACGCCGGTGCCGCGGGTACGGAACAGCGAGTCCATCTCGTCGAAGAACACCACCACGGGGCTGCCGTCCGAGGCCTTCTCCCGGGCCCTGGCGAAGATCAGCCGGATGTGCCGCTCCGTCTCGCCCACATACTTGTCGAGCAGTTCCGGGCCCTTGATGTTCAGGAAGTAGCTCTTGACGTCCGCGCTGCCGGCGCGCTCCATGGCCCGCGCCGCGAGCGAGTTGGCCACAGCCTTGGCGATGAGCGTCTTGCCGCACCCCGGGGGGCCGTAGAGCAGGATCCCCTTCGGGGCCTTGAGCCCGTGCTCCCGGTAGAGGTCCGGGTGCAGGAACGGCAGCTCGACGGCGTCGCGGATCTGCTCGATCTGCGACGCGAGGCCGCCGATGTCCGCGTAGCTGATGTCCGGGACCTCTTCGAGGACGAGGTTCTCGACTTCGGACCGGGGCACCTTCTCGAGCGCGTACCCGGTCCGGTTGTCCACCGAGACCGCGTCGCCGACGCGGAGGCGCTCGAGCTGGAGGGGGCCGGCGAGCCGCAGCACGCGTTCCTCGTCGCCGCGTCCGATCACGAGCACGCGGTCCTGGCCGAGGAGCTCCTTGATGGTGACGAGCTCGCCCGAGCGCTCGTAGCCGAGGCCGGCGACCACCTCGAAGGCCTCATTGAGGAGCACCTCCTGGCCCACGCTGAGCTCAGACAGGCTCACGAGCGGGCTCAGCCCCACGCGCATCTTCCGGCCGCTCGTGACGACGTCGACGCTCTCGTCCGTCACGGCCGCGGAGGCGCCGCCGGCGGGGCGCCGGCGGTTGAGCTGGACGATGCTGCCGAAGGAGTAGGGCGGCTGTCCCTCGTGCTCGAGGGCGGCCTTGAGGCGCACGATCTCCGCCTTGGCGGTCTTGAGCATCTCCGTCATGCGGGTGTTGTTGCCCGTGGCGGCGGCGAGCTGGCGGTCGACCGCGCGCAGCTTGTCCCGCAGCACGTTGATCTGCCGCTCGGCGATGCTCAGCTGCTCTGCCTGGGCCGACGGAGGCGCCGCCTCAGGGCCGGTGCCCGACTGTCCGTTCTCCACCATCGCAACCACGTCCTCTTCGATCCGTGCCGCCCCTGCGGGCTGCCGGGGCGCCCGGCGCGGACGCCGGAGCCACTCCCCTCATGCATCGACACTAGCGCGGCATGCAGCTCACGTACCCCACCGACGAGCCTTGGAAACCGAAGAGTTACACGCCTTCCGCAGCGTGGAAATGGCGGGTTCAGGCCTCTTGGCTGCCCGCGCGGGCGTCCCGGGCAACGCGCCGGAGCCTGCGGTCCGAGACCGTGCGCTCGCCGACCGACTCGGGCGTCCAGGCGTTGAGGTCCTCCTCGCTGAACTCGGCCTTGTTGCGCTTCTTGCGCACGAGCGGAGCCACACCCTCGGCGAGGCGGCGCGTGGTGAGGAGGAAGCCGGTGTGGCCGACCATGCGGTGCTCGGGGCGCACCGCCAGGCCCTCGAGGTGCCATCCGCGCACCATGGACTCCCACGCGTCCGGCTCGGTGAAGCGGCCATCGGCCCGGATCGCCTCGGCGGTGCGGGAGAGCTGGGTCGCCGTCGCGACGTAGTTGATCCACACGCCGCCAGGGGCCAGGACCGTGGCCACGGCCTCGAGGCACTCCCACGGCGCGAGCATGTCCAGGACCACCCGGTCCACGCTGCCGGGCTCTTCCGCGGCGACGACCTCGTCCTGGAAGTCGCCGAGCGAGATGCGCCACGCCGGGTGCGGGCCGCCGAAGATGGTCTCGACGTTCCCGCGGGCGATGTCCGCGAACTCCTGGCGGCGCTCGAAGGAGTGGAGGTAGCCGCCGTCTCCCACCGCCCGCAGGAGCGAGATCGACAGGGCCCCCGACCCCACTCCGGCCTCGACCACGCGCGCCCCGGGGAAGATGTCCGCCATCGTGACGATCTGGCCCGCGTCCTTGGGGTACACCACCGCGGCGCCGCGCGGCATCGAGAGCACGAAGTCGGACAGGAGCGGACGCAGGGCCTGGTACTGGTGGCCCGCCGTGTTCGTCACGACCGAGCCGTCCGGCCTGCCGATGATCTCGGAGTGGTTGAGGAAGCCCTTGTGCGTGTGGAAGGCGCCGCCGTCGGCGAGCGTGATGGTGTTCATCCGCCCGCGCTCGTCGGTCAGCTGCACGCGCTCCCCGACGCGGAAAGGGCCTCGTCGGTATGCCGCACCGGTGGGTCCGTCCGCCGCGGCGGGCTGGGCGCTCAAGCTCATGGGTGTCCTCTCTTGGCCCCGTCGGCTCGCGACGGGGCGGTCAAAATGGGCTGCTACCTGGCCGGCCGCAGGGGCCGGCCCGAGATGACGGCGACGACGTCACGCTGGCTCAGGAGCCCCGTCACACGACCGGCGGCATCCACCACGGCATACTCCGAGCCGGCGAGCTGGGCGAGGTACTGGATGAGCTCCTGGCCCGCCGCGGTGTCCGGGACGTAGGCACCGGGGGCGAGGGCGTAGCCGACGGCGGTGACGGGAGTGGTCGCCCGCGCGGGGGCCGGCACACGCTCGATCGCCGACGGATCGACGACCCCCTGCGGCTTGCCCTCCGGCGAGCAGAGCACGACGGCGACCCCCGCCTCCGCGCCGGCCCGCACCGCCTCGTCGACGCTGGCGAAGTTGGGGATGCCCACGGCGGGGCGGGCGAGGCGTCCCGCGACGACCTCGGGCAGCCGCGAGCGGAATCCGGCGTGCCGGATCGAGGCGGACGCGCCCTGCCACAGGAACGCGGCGACGAGGAGGGTGACCATGGTGAAGGGCAGGTCGAGCTGTTCCCCCTGGGCGAGGGGCACCACGACGGCGAGGAGCACGATGCCCGCCACGATCGCCCGGCCGGTCCAGCCCGCGGCGATGGTGCCCTTCTCCTGCGAGCCCGTCGCCTTCCAGACGGCGCTCTCGACGATCCGCCCGCCGTCGAGCGGCAGGCCGGGCAGGACATTGAAGACGGCGATGAGGAAGTTCGCCCACATGAAGATGTTCACGAGGATGTCCGCGACGCCTGTGAGGTGGACGCCCGAGACGACGAGCCACGCGGCGCCGGCCAGCACGAAGTTCGCCGCGGGGCCGGCGAGGGCCACGGCGACTGAGCGCGCCGGGGTCGCGGTGAAGGCCTCGAACTGCGTGTGGCCGCCCCACAGGTTGAGGACGATCTTGTGGCTCGGCCAGCCGAAGGCGCGGGCGGTGAGGGCGTGCGCGAGTTCGTGGACGAGCACGGAGAGCAGGAGCAGGACCGCGTAGGCGAACGCCACGAGATAGGCGGCGACCCCGAGGTGGGGCTGGCGGAGCTGGAGCGTGGGCCCGTAGACGATGACGGTGAACGCGGCGATGACGAACCAGGAGTAGGCGAGGACGACGGGCACGCCCGCGATCCGTCCCAAGGGGATTCCCTCGCGTCGGTTCTCGGACTCGTGGCTGCCGGTCACGCGGCGCCCCCGGCCGTGGTGCCCGCGAGCGAGGCCTCGAGGGCCGCGGCGAGGTCGCCCGGCGTCCTGCCGGCGAGCGTCTCCCAGTGCTCCACGCCGAGGTGCACGGGGACGGCGAGGGCGTTCGGCACCACGACGGTGGCGAGCCCGGCGGCGTTGGAGGACGTGGCCCCCGGGATGGAGTCCTCGACGGCGAGGCACTCGGTGAGCGCGAGTCCAGGAAGGGCCTGGGCGAGCAGCTCGACGCCGCGGAGGTAGGGCTCGGGGTCGGGCTTGCCGCGGCCCACCACGTCGCCGGTGACGATGGCGGAGAACGTGCCCTCGGGGAGGTGGTCGACGATGCGGTGCGCCATGGGCTTCTCGGACATCGTCACGAGCGCGCAGTGGACCCCCTCGGCCCTCACGGCGGCGAGGAGCTCCCGCGCGCCGGGACGCCACGGCACGGCTGCCCCGAGCTGCTCGACGACACGGGCGGTGAGGGCGTCGATGATCTCGCGCACGCCCATCCGGACGCCGCCCTCCTGGAGCATGCGCGCGGAGGTCGTCAGGGCCTGGCCGACGAGGCGCATGGCCTGCTCGTGAGTCCACTCCCCGCCGAAGCGCTCGACGAGCTCGCGCTCCGCGGTGATCCAGTACGGCTCGGTGTCCACGAGCGTGCCGTCCATGTCCCACAGGACGGCTCGCAGCGGCGCGGCGCTGCTGAGGGCAGGGCTGGTGGCGGGATTCTCGGCCGGGGAACGCATATGCACCAGTCTAGGGTGCCAGCCGGGCGCGCACGGGCGTGCGCGCTAGTCTGGACCGATGAACGAGTTCGACGCCGATGCCCCGGCACCCCATCCCGGCCTCTTCCCGGTCCCAGCCGAGGGCGAGCGGGTCACGGTGATGCTCGCCGCGTTCGAGGGCTGGAACGACGCCGGCGAGGCCGCGAGCGATGCCCTGCGGTACCTGCGTCGCGCCTTCGGGGCCCAGCGGGTCGGGTCGATCGACGCGGACGACTTCTATGACTTCCAGTTCACCCGCCCGACCGTGCGCCAGACGGGCTCTGGGCGCCGGCGCATCAAGTGGCCCACCACGAAGATCTCGACGGCGCGCGTGGACGGCCACCCCGTGGACCTGGTGTTCGTCCAGGGCACCGAGCCGTCCTACCGCTGGCGGGCGTTCACGGACGAGCTGGTCGAGTACCTCGACGACCTCGAGGTGGACTACCTGATCGTCCTCGGCGCGCTCCTGGCCGATGTGCCGCACTCCCGCCCGATCCCGGTGACTGCCACGAGCGAGAACGACGAGGTGCGCGAGCGGCTCAACCTCGAGGCCTCCCAGTACGAGGGCCCGACGGGAATCGTGGGCGTCTTCGCGGACGCCGCGGACCGCCACGGGACGCCGACCGTGTCCGTGTGGGCGGCCGTCCCCCACTACGTGGCGCAGGCCCCCTCCCCCAAGGCCCAGCTCGCGATCCTGCACCGGATCGAGGAACTGCTCCAGATCCCGCTCGACACGAACGAGCTGGCGGAGGACGCCGAGGCGTGGGAGCGCGGGGTGAACGAGCTCGCCACCGAGGACCCCGAGGTCGCCGCCTACATCCACCAGCTCGAGGAGGCGAAGGACACCGCCGACCTCCCCGAGGCCTCGGGCGAGTCGATCGCCCGCGAGTTCGAGCGCTACCTCAAGCGGCGCGGCAAGGACAACCCGCCGGCCGGCGGCTGAGGCCGGCGCCCCCAGCCGCGGTCCGGCTACCCGAGGTCGATGCCCAGGAGGGCGTCGACCGCAGCGGCGACCAAGGCGCCGTCGTCCGCGCTCGCAGCGCTGCCCGCCAGCGCGTCCTCGGCCCACTTGTCCACGGCGGCCAGTGCGCGCGGCGCGTCGAGGTCATCGGTCAGGGCGCCGCGGATCTCGCCGAGGAGCGGCTCGGCCGAACCCGGCAGGGCGCGGGTGACGGCGTGCCGCCAGGTCTCGAGGCGCTGCACCGATGCGTCGAGCAGCTCGCCCGTCCACTCCCAGTCGGAGCGGTAGTGGTTGGCGAGGACGGCCAGGCGGATCGCCGCGGGCTCGACGCCGGCGGCGCGCAGGGTGGAGACGATCACGAGGTTGCCGCGCGACTTGCTCATCTTCTCGCCGTCGAGGCCCACCATGCCGGTGTGGGCGAAGTGCCGCGCGAGCGGCACGTGGTGGAGGCTCCACGCGTGTCCGGCGCCCATCTCGTGGTGCGGGAAGGCGAGGTCCGAGCCCCCGCCCTGCACGGTGAACGGGGCCGGAAGGAACTTCTGGGCGATGACGGTGCACTCGATGTGCCAGCCGGGGCGGCCGGGGCCGAGGGTCCCGCCGTCCCAGTGGGGCTCGCCGAGCCTGGCCTCCCGCCACAGGATCGGGTCGAGAGGGCTGTGCTTGCCGGGGCGGTCCGGATCGCCGCCGCGCTCGCCGAAGAGCTCGATCATCTCGGCGACGGTCAGGTGGGAGACGTCGCCGAGGCGCCAGGCCTCGGGGGCGTCCGCGCGGCGGGTCGCCTCGGTGACGTCATAGTAGACGTCGCTGTCCGGCTCGCCCTCGGCGCCGGCGAGCTGGTAGGCGAGGCCTTCCGCGAGGAGGCGCTCGACTTCGGGGACGATCCACGGGATCGACTCGACCGCCCCGACGTAGTGGTCCGGGGCGAGGACGCGCAGGGCCTCCATGTCGGACTGGAAGAGGTCGATCTGCTGGTGGGCGAGGGTCCGCCAGTCGACGCCGGTCGCGTCGGCCCGCTCGAGGAGCGGATCGTCGACGTCGGTCGTGTTCTGCACATAGGCCACGGTGCTGCCCGCGTCGCGCCAGACGCGGTTGAGGAGGTCGAACGCGAGGTAGGTGGACGCGTGGCCTAGATGGGTCGCGTCGTAGGGAGTGATCCCGCACACGTACATCGACTGCTCGGGGGCCGTCGGGATCTCCACGGTGTCCCGCAGCCGCGTGTCGAAGAGCCGGACCGGGCCGGCCGAGCCGGGCAGCTGTGGGACGGGTGTCTGCCTCCAGGTTTTCACCCGACCACTCTAGTGCCCGGCGGTGATGACCCCGAATCCGAGCAGGACATAGAGCGCCGCGCCCAGGCCGATGCGGTACCACACGAAGAGCCGGTAGGAATTGTGCGAGACGTACTTCAGGAACCAGCCGATGATGACGTAGCCGACGACGAAGGCCACCACGGTCGCGACGGCGGTCTCGCCGAGGCCGTACGGGCCGCCGTCGAACCCTCCCTTGAGGGACTTGGAGAGCTGGTACAGGCCGGAGCCGAACACGGCAGGGATCGCGAGCAGGAAGGAGTACCGCGCCGCGGCCTCGCGGGTGTACCCCATGTACAGGCCCGCCGTGATGGTGCCCCCCGACCGCGAGACGCCGGGGATGAGGGCGAG
The DNA here is from genome assembly GCF_054063535.1 of Sinomonas sp. RB5. Lineage (NCBI taxonomy): Bacteria > Bacillati > Actinomycetota > Actinomycetes > Micrococcales > Micrococcaceae > Sinomonas > Sinomonas sp. RB5. The sequence continues at coordinate 56,998 of NZ_JBSSGJ010000005.1, read as the reverse complement.
CGCCTGCGCGAACCCGTAGGCGATGCCGTGGCGGGTGCTGAGGTGGTCGAGGCTGCGCGCGTGCCGGCCGGCGGCGTCGGCCGCGGCGAGGATGAGGCCGAACACGATCAGCGTGGTCGCGGTGATCCAGAGGGAGCGGAGCACGGTTTCGATCTGGTCCTGGAACAGCAGGCCGAGGACCACGATCGGGATGCTGCCGAGGATCACGAACCAGCCCATCCGCGCGTCCGGGTCGGTCCGCGGGACTCGCCCCACGAGGGAGCGGGCCCAGGCCCCGATGATCCTGACGATGTCCCGCCAGAAGTAGATGATGACCGCGGTCTCGGTTCCCAGCTGGGTGATCGCCGTGAAGGCCGCGCCGGGGTCCTGGGCGTTCGGCAGGAACTCCCCCACGATCCGGAGGTGCGCGCTGGAGGACACGGGGAGGAATTCCGTCAGACCCTGGACGAGCCCGAGGAAGGCGGCTTCGAGGAAATTCACGCGTGCCACTCTACGTGGACGCCGGGGCCTGGCTGGGAATTCCCTGACAGTGGTGTCGGGGGCCTCAGCCGAGACCGTGTCCGGCTGTGGGCGCCTCCGCGGTCCTACTCCTCGTCCCGGTCGTCGTCCTCGTCCTGGTCCTCGTCCTCGTCGTCCTGGTCCTCGTCCTCGTCGTCCTCGTCGTCGTCCGAATCCACCAGGTCGAGCGGCAGCTCTTCGCCATAGGCGTCGTAGAGCGCATCGGAGTACGCCTCGAAGGCATCGGCGACCGCGAAGAAGGCGGCCTCGACGGCGGGGTCGTCGTCGCCGCGCCGCGAGGCTGCCGCGACGAGGTGCTCCTCCAATGCAGCTGTGAGCGAACCGAGGGCGACGCGCGGATCAATGCTCATGGAGGCAACGGTAGTCTGAAACCATCGGGCGCGCCTAGGTACCCGGTCGGGCACCCGCAGGCGCCCAGCAGCACGAGGAAGCGAGGGCCATGAAGGAGCGGATCCTCTCCACGACGCAGTCGCTCGCCGCGGGGGGCCGGCCCGCGGGGCCGGGGCGGCAGTACGAGTACCTGGTCCTGTCGGTGGGCCCCGGGGACTCGCTGGCCGATGCGCGCCAGCGGGTGCGCGAGCACTCCGAGTACGGCCGGTGGGAGCTCGAGCGGAGCCGCCTGTACATGGGCGGGGGCCGCCAGTACTGGCTGCGCCGCAAAGTGATGCTGGTCGAGCGGACGGCATAGCCGCAACCAACGTCCGTCCCCGGGCCCCGCTGTCAGGGACAGGCGGTCACGAGCGCGGGGCAACGTAGGGCATCGGCACCGCGATCTTCCCGTGGGACCGCGGGATCGTGATGCCCGGGGCGAGGGCATCGATCGTGCGGTCCGCATGGTCCAGGGCTGCGAGCACCTTCGCGTAGTCGGCCTCCGCCTGGCTTGCGTGCCAGGCATTGGCCGCGGCCTGCAGCTCGCCCTGGTCGCCCATGATCACGCTCCAGTCGTCCACCTGCTGGGGCTCGTTCCCCCCGTAGACGTCGGACGCGTCCCCGAACGCGGTCTGGGCGGTGGCGAGCAGGCTGCCCTGGTTCATGATGTTCCACCACAGCTCGAACCTGTCCGTGTCCCCCGCCACGAGGTACTGGTGCCCCTGGTCGAACCGGTCGCGGTACCAGTTGGCGCTGGTCTTCAGGATCGCCACCGCACGGGCCGGCGGGCTCTGGAACTGGGACGGATCCGTCAGCGGGCCGGCGGCCGCTGGGTCCGTCGTCGCGGAGTCCGTGGTCGCCGTTCCGCTCGGCGCAGATGCGGTGCCCTGCGGCCCGGGAGCCGTGGACGGCGCCGCGGGCAGAGCCGTGCCCTCCGCTCCCGGCCCCGTGGGGAGGGGCTGCGGGGTGCCGCACGCAGCGAGGCCGAGGGCAGCTGCCAGCACGGCCGCGAGCGGGCCACCGCGCACGGGGTGCGGCGGGTCGCTGGGTACCGCGCGGGAGAGACGCTTCCCCATGGCAGACCTCCCTGGAACTGGCGTCCGGTGGACAGATACTGCGCGCCCTCTCGCGGGGAGGTCAAGGGCCTTTCGCAGCACTTCTGGGGGCAGATTCGCCCCGAGTAGTCGGCCGCGTGCGGGTGCGTACCGTTCGAGTAGTGGCCGCCCGGACGGCCCAGCCCATTCACGTGGAGACCACTCGTGACCGCAGCAGAGCGGGGGTTGTCTACTGGAGCCGAGGCCCCCAGTTCGGCACGCGGACGCGGCGCAGGAGCGGAGGGCCAGATGAGCCCGGGAAGGCGCCGCCCAACCAGGCTCCCGTGCTAGTCGGCGAAGGGGGTAGAGCATCCGTGGTGGCTTGGGAACTGCACCTCTTGGGGTCCTGGGAGCTGCTCAGGGACGGCGCTCCCCTGCCGATCGGCAGGCGCCAGCAGCGGCTCATCGCCTCGCTCGCCCTCATGGGCAGCCGTCCGCGCAGCTATCTGGCCGGCCTGCTGTGGCCGGAGAGCAGCGAGCACCAGGCGGCCGGCAACCTCCGGTCCTCGGTCTTCAAGCTCCGGCACCAGCTGCCTGACCTGCTGGACCGCAGCCTCGATCCGCTCCGGCTCTCGGATGGGATCACCGTGGATCTCGACCGGCTGCGCTGGGTGGCCCAGAAGGCGCTCGCCGGCACCCTGCCGGGCGCGGGTGCAGAAGACCTCCTCTTCGGCTCCGAGCTGCTGCCGGGGTGGTACGACGACTGGGTCATGTACGAGCAGGAGCGCCTCCGCGGGCTGCGGGTGCTGGCACTCGAGGCGATCGCGCGCAACCACCTCTCGACGGGGAACTACGAGGCCGCCATCTCGGCCGCCCGGTATGCCGCCTCGCTGGAGCCGCTGCGCGAGTCGGCCCACAAGCTCATCAGCCGCGCCCAGACCGACAGCGGCAGCCGCGCCGACGCGCAGCGCACCCTGCTCGAGTTCCGGCGCAGGCTGTGGACGGAGATGGGGGTTGCCCCGGCCGAGCGGCAGGTCGTCAACCGGGGCCCCGCCGCGGCGCGTCCGCAGTCGGGGTGGATTCCGCGCGCAGGGACCGCCGGCCCCGAGCGGTGAGGTCGGGCTGAGCACGACGACGGCCGGCGCCTTCGCAGCGGAAGGCGCCGGCCGTCGTCGTGCGTCGCTCAGGGTTGGGTCGCGCAGGGTCAGGCCGCGTAGGGTCAGGAGGCCTTGGGCGAGGCCGAGGGCATCAGGCCGGAGGACAGCGCCGCAGCGAAGGCGCCGCGGTTCTGGCCGACGACGCCGCTGCAGGTGTCCGCGGCCTCGGGCTCCCTGGCGTCGTTCTGCCGCAGGCCCTCTCCCGGGGAGCAGGCGCGGTCCCTGTTGAGCGACCACATGGACAGGCGGGCGATGCCGCGGTCATGGACGAACTGGTTCAGTCCCCTGGCCGCCTGGAGGTCGAAGGTCTCCCCCACCACGTCGTTGGCCCCGATCATCGGGGTGAGGCCGAGCTTCTTCCAGGCCTGGGCCTCCTGGCCCTGCCCGAGGCCGAAGATCTGGGCGAGCTGCCAGTGGGTGCTCGTGGCGGCCTCGATCGAGGTCTGGAGCATCTTCTGGCCCGAGGCGGGTCCCTCGTAGTCCATCGTCATGATGTTCACGCCGGCGAGGTCGACGCCTCCCCGCACGGTCTGCAGGACCACCGCCGAAGCTTCAGGGGACAGTCCCTGGGCGGTCACGGGCAGGGTCAGCCACACCTGCGGCATGCGCGGCGCGCCCAGGTCGCCGAGGACCTGTCGCAGGGCCTGGACGCGCCGGTCGGTCGCTGCGACGTCCGAGAGGTTCCGGGCCTCGATGTCGAAGTCGAGCACGTCGGGGGCGTAGCGGTCGATGACCTTCCTGTAGGCCTGCGCGAGCGCCTGCGCGTCGGGGCACTTCCTCGCGAGCTCGTCGCCGGCCGCTCCGCCGAAGGAGAGGGCCACCCCGTGCCCCTTCGCGCGCAGCTGCGCGACGCGGTGGTCGAGGTCCAGCTCGGTGGCCGCCTTGTCCAACGAGTACTGCCCGCCCCAGGACGGCTCGCACGGGTTGGCCGGATCGGCGATGACGAAGGCGAGGACGGCCCTCCCGTCGGGGCTGCTGTCGTCGAAGGGGTACAGGGGCTTCAGGGTCACGTCCGCGTACCCGCCGAACCAGGGAGCACTGCCTGAGGCCGACCCCGGTGCGGAGCCGGACGCCGGTCCCGATGCTGCGGCGTCGGAGGTCGCCGGTGTCCCTCCCGGGCCGGACGCCGCCCGGCCTCCCGAGGCCTGGCCGCCCCCTCCCGGTCCGCTGGTTGAGGACACGGCGATCGTGAGGCCCAGCGTGACCAGTGCGGCGAGGAGCCCGAGCCCGAGGAGCAGGAAGGGGGCTCTGCGCCGTGCTGACGGACGGGCCATGGCTCAGGCCGCGCTCACCGGGGGTCGCTGGACAGCATCGGCAGGGCGGAGTCCCTGGACATGACGGGGACGGCCGCGGGCTTGCCTGGGCGCGGCTTCTCGCGCGCGGGTGCCTGCACGCCCTGGCTCGCGGCGGTCGCCGACGGGACCAGCACGCTGTTGGTGCGCTCAGGCCGGTACCAGCCCACCATGCGGCCGCGGGCTGCATGCAGCAGGGAGCCGTAGAGCACATAGGCCCGCAGCGGCTCGTAGATGAGGCGGTAGAGCGGCACCATGAGGAGGTGGCGCGGGCTCTCGCGGACCATGATCACGGCCACAGTAGAGATGATCAGGTGGGCCCCGGCGACGAAGGCGGCGAAGATCGCGATCGGCGCCCACTGGCCCTGAGCGAGGATGACACCGGCCACCATGAAGGTCATCGGCATGAAGACCAGGGGGATGAGCACCGAGATCAGCGCGTAGGGCATGCTCACGAGGCCCAGCACCCCGTACTTGGGGTTGAAGAGCATCTTCCGGTGCTTGTAGAGCGCCTGGATGTTGCCGTAGGTCCACCGCAGGCGCTGCTTGGCGAGGCCCTTGAGGGTCATCGGAGCCTCCGTCCAAGCGACCGCCTTGTTCTCCTGGACGATGCTGTACCCCAGGCCCTGAATGGTCAGGGTGAGGTCCGAATCCTCCGCCAGGGTGTCGTGGGAGTAGCCGCCCGCCTGGAGCAGGGCCTCCCGCCGCCAGGCCGCGCAGGCACCGGGGACAATCGAGATCGCCCCTACGGCGCCCTCTGCCATCCTCGTGACGCAGATGCCGGAGATGTACTCGAGGGCCTGCCACGCCGTGATGATGTTGTGCCGGTTGCCGACCTTCACGTGGCCGGCCACGGCGCCGAGCGGCTTCTTGTGCGAGGTGTCCAGGAAGTGCCGGGCGAACATCCTGATGGTCTGCGGCTCGAAGATCGTGTCCCCGTCCAGCGTCACGACGATCTCGCCGCGGGAATGGGCGATCCCATTGTTGCTCGCCGCGGACTTCCCGCCGTTCGGCTGGTCCACGACCCGCAGCTGGGGCCACGAGCGGGCATACTCCCGCAGGATCGCCAGCGTGCGGTCCGTTGATCCGTCGTTCACGGCCACGACCTCGAAGGCCGGATAGTCGCTGGCCATCAGCGCATCCAGAGTCTTGGTCACCACGGCTTCCTCGTTGAAGACCGGGAGGACCACGCTGACAAAGGGAAGCTGGGCGTCCGGGATCACCTCCCAGCGCTTCCTGCGCTGCCGGCCATTGGAGATGAGGGCGAGGATCACGTACAGGATGGACATGACGCTGAGCGATCCGATCCCGAACCAGAACAGCCACGAGATCACGATGTCCGGGACGAGGGTCAGCGACGCGCCGACCGCCACCGTCGCAAGGTCGTCGGCGTTGGGCGTGATCTTCTGGGGCAGATCCTTCGGGTCCAGCATCGGTGCCAGTGTTGTGAAGGTGTAGCCCTCCGCCTTCGCCTTGGTGATGAAGTCCTGGAGCATGTGGATCGTGGCCTGGCGGTCTCCGCCGCCGTCGTGCATGAGCACGACGTGGCCCTTGCCGTCCAGCTGCGGCGTGGGAATCGGCGCCCCGGGCGGGTAGGACCAGTCCAGCGTGTCGAGATCGAGGTCGACGTGGATGTAGCCGAGCTGCTGGGCCTGGAGGACACCGACGAGGTTGCCCTGGGGGTTGCCCTCAGGCAGGCGGAAGAGCCGCGACGCATAGCCGGTGAGGCCCCTGATGAGGTGGTCGTTGCCGATCAGCTGCTCGCGGTTGACCAGGTCGGGGTTGTCCGTGAAGCTCGCGTGCGTGAGGGTGTGGTTGCCGACCATGTGGCCCTCGCGGACCTCCCGCTGGACGAGCTCGGGGTAGGCGGACATCTCGTAGCCCACGTCGAAGAAGGTCGCAGGCACCTTCTCCTTGGACAGGAGGTCCAGGAGCGCCGGAGTGTTGCGCGGGTCCGGGCCATCGTCGAAGGTGAGGATCAGTTGGTGGTCGTCGGGAACCCCATAGTTGTCGACCACGTAGGGGTGGTCCCCGATCGTCTTTGCCTCATCCGGCGTGGCCTGCCGGAAGATGGTGTTGCTGAACGGGTCCTTGAGGTACACGTTCCTGCCCTGCCGCGCGGCGACCGCGACCCTCTGGAAGATGCCGTTCTCGTCGCCGACGACGGGGACATCCTCGGGGTCGCCCTGGGCCAGCAGCTGGCGGGGGTAGTCGGGCGAGGTATTCAAGGTGGTCGCCCACAGCGGAGCCGCGGCACTGGGCAGGATCCACACCAGGGGGACGGTCAGGACGACGAAGACCGCGACCAACGTGCCGAGCACCCGTGACCACCTGTTCCCGCTCGGGTCGAAGAAGACGGGCTTCCCTACGCCGGATTGCGGACGTCTCATAGAGGAACCCCCAAAAGAAGTGAGCGGCATGGACGGCGAGGGGCCTTCGGCGACGTGCATTGCACGCGTCGGAGTGGACTCGCTGTCCGGTCCGTCTGGTGGCGTCGTGAGCTTGTGGCTCGGTCGCTTGTGGCTCTGTAGAAGGAGTAGAGCGGGCGGCCCGTTGCGTCGCCGTTATCACTGGAGCGCGGGCGCAGCCGGCTGTCGCGGCGGCCGATAACGCGGGCGCAACGGGCGCTGGGATTCACTCGTCAGCGATGGCAGGGGGACCTGGATTGGCCCGTCGTCGAGCCGTTCCGAGGGGAGCCATCGCAGAGGCAGGGCGGAAGCAGACCCGCCGGCCCCGCCCTCGTGCCCGGTGCCCTCGGAGCACCCTGTCTCAGAAGAGGTACAGCTGATGGGGATCGATTTCGGAAGGATGCTCAGGACCGAACGCCTCCGGCGCGGACTCACCCAGGCCCAGCTGGGCGACGGGGCCTACGAGCCGAGCTACATCTCGATGCTCGAGACCGGCCGCCTGGAGCCCTCGGCGCAGGCGATCCAGGAGCTCTCGGGCCGGCTGGCCAGCGCCCCCCATGCCATGCCGTGGTGGAGCGGACCTCCTATGCCTGCGGAGGCCGAGTACGTCTTCTCGAGCCTGTGCGCCCAAGCGGCCTGCGACGTGCGGGAGTACGCGCGCGCCTCATCCCACGCGGCCATTGCCGCGCGCCTTGCCCGGGAGGCCGCGGACACCTCCGCTTGGTGGGAGATGACGTTCATCCAGGCCGAATGCCTCATGCGGGAAGGCAGGCTCACGAGGTCGCTGCGCACCGCGCAGGACCTGCTCGAGCACTCCGCGCTCGCCGGGGACCGCGAGCTCGAGGCCCGCGCCCACCAGCTCTACGGGGAGATCTGCCACCGCCATGGACGGCTCGAGGCTGCGGTCGAGCATGCCCGCCGTGCCACGGAGCTCTCCGAGGGCTTCTCGGCCCGCTCCGCGGTCCGCGTCGCCTCCCTCTGCTCGCTCATCCATGCGCTCGCGGACAGCGGCAGGACAGAGGCGGCGTGGGAGTGGTGCGCGAACCTCACAGCCCTCGTGGCGAAGGCCCCGGTGGACCGCCTGGTCTGCCGGGCGGAGTGGGTGATCGGGAAGGTCGCCTTCCTGCGGTCCGACGAGGCCGAGGGGTCGCTGCACCACGAGCGGGCCGCGCAGTTCCTGCTCGCCCTCGAGGACATCGAGCTGTGGGCGCGCTTCAATCGGAGTTCCGCTGCGGCGCGGCTCGAGGGAGGCATTCTCGGCCCGGACACCGTCACTGCGATCGAGCGCGCGGAGCTCGCGCTCGTCATCGCCGGCGGGAGCGACGCCGACCAGCTCGAGACCGCGCTCGTCCGCGCCCGGTGGCTCTACCTGACCGGTGCCCTGGAGGAATCGGCCCGGCTCCTCCAGGGCATCAACAGGGAGAGGAACCTCCTTGGCCCCCATGTCACTGCCGAGGCGTGCCTGCTCTACGGGCGGTGCCTGAAGGACCTCGGTCAGGACGTCGAGGCGCTGCGGGCCCTCGAGGAGGCCCACGAGCAGTTCAGGTATGCGGGCATCCCCCTCAAGGCCGAGCAGGCCAGAGACCGGATTCTCGAGCTCCGGCAGTCCGCGCTCGTCCAGGCCGACGCGCCGCAGGCGGTTCCCGGTCCGGTCAGCCCCTGAACGCAGGATGACCCGGCTCCCGGCACGGCGGGCCCGCTAGTCCTCGAGCGGCCCCAGCACGTTCGTCGCGACCGTAGAGTGCGCCGACTCGGGGTCCGACGGGTGGTAGAGGCCGGCGAGGACGTCCCGGTACAGCCGCTCGAGCTCGCTGCCCCGGAAGTAGCCGCCGCCTCCGGCCACCCGCATCGCGCCGTCCACCACCGCCTTGGCTGTCTGGGTGGCACGGTGCTTGAGCCCGCTCAGGTGCCGGAACCAGGCACTCCCCCGGTCCGCTCCGGCGTCGAGGTCCGCGGCGACCGCGTCGAGCTGCGGGACGATCGCGTCGACCGCCATGGCGAGCTCCGCAATCTGCCACCGGATGTCCGGGTCCTGGGAGTAGGGCCGGCCGCCGCTGCGGTGGGAGCGGCGGCGGTGGGCCGCCGCGACCGCGAGGTCGAGGGCCCGCTCGGCGATGCCGGTGTAGACGGCCGCGAGGAGCGTCTCGAACACCGCGAAGATGCCGAAGACGAGAAGGTCGGGGTGCGGGCCCACGGGCAGCCGACGCACGATCCGGTCCGCCGGAGCGACGGCTCCCTCCAGGACCGTGGTGCGCGACTGGCTCGCGCGCATGCCGAGCGTGTTCCAGTCGTCGAGGTGCCGCCAGCCCGGCCGGTCCCGGCGGATGAAGCCCCACACGAGGGCCGGTTCCTGGCCGGTGGTGTCCTTGCCGAACGTCCCCATGCGGGTCCACGCGGGCGCGAGGCTCGTGAAGACCTTCGTGCCCGTGAAGCTGTAGCCGCCGTCGGACTGCGGGACGGCCTCCGTGATGGAGTCGAAGAGCACGGCGTCGTTGCCGGCCTCCGAGACGCCGAAGGCGAACACCTCCCCCGCCGCCGCCTCCTCGAGGACGAACGCAAGGCTCGCGTCCCCCCGGTCAGCCAGCAGCCGCGCCACACCCGTCCAGACGAGGTGCATGTTGACGGCCAGCGCCGTGGCGGGCGCGGCCTGGGCGAGGCGCCGCTGGAGGCGCACGACGTCGGCCATGCCGGCTCCCAGCCCGCCGTCGCCCGGGGCGACGAACGCCTTCAGGTACCCGGCCGCGACGAGCGCGTCGAGGTCCTCCTGGAAGAACTCGTTGCGCTCGTCGTAGCCGGGGGCGCGCGAACGGATCTCCTCCATCAGCGCCTCGGGCAGGACGGCGGCGGGGTCGAGTGCCACGCTGCTCCCCTCCTCTTCTTGTGGGGTCTCTGGCAGGGAGTTGTGGGGTCTCTGGCAGAGAGTTGCGGGGTCTTCGGCGCGGTCAGTACGTGGTCAGCAGGCGGCGCAGCACGCGCGCGCCGAACTGCAGCGAGTCCGCGGGGACCCGCTCGTCCACGCCGTGGAACATGGCGGGGAAGTCCAGCTCGGCCGGGAGTCGGAGCGGGGCGAAGCCGTAGCCGGTGATGCCGAGCCGGCTCAGGGACTTGTTGTCGGTGCCGCCGGAGAGCGTGTACGGCAGCACCACGGCGTCCGGATCCTCCGCGGCGAGCGCGCCGACCATCGCCTCGACGAGGGGGCCCTCGAACGGCGTCTCGAGGGAGACGTCGTGGTGGATGTAGCTGAAGTCGACGCCGTCGCCGGCGAGTTCCCTGAGCTTGGCGAGGACGAGCTCGTCCTGTCCGGGGAGGGTACGGGTGTCCACGCGCGCCTCGGCGGTGCCGGGGATGACGTTGTCCTTGTAGCCGGCCTTGAGGACGGTGGGGTTGGAGGTGTTCTGGAGGGTCGCGCCGACGAACCGGGCCACAGTGCCGAGCTCCTTGAGGAGGATCTCGGGGTTCTCAGGATCGAATTCGACGCCGGTGAGCTCGGTGACGCCGTCGAGGAACCGCCGCGTGGTGTCGGTGAGCTCGATGGGCCAGGCGTAGTCGCCGATGCGGGACACCGCCCGGGCAAGTCGCGTCACGGCGTTGTCGTCGTTGACCTGGGATCCGTGGCCGGCGCGGCCCTGGGCCTTGAGGCTCAGCCAGCCGAGGCCCTTCTCGGCCGTCTGGAGCAGGTAGGCGCGCTTCCCGCCGATCTGGGCAGAGAAGCCGCCCACCTCGCTGATGGCCTCGGTGGCGCCATCGAACAGGTCACGCCGGTTGTCCACGGCCCAGCGGGCGCCGTACGCCCCGCCGGCCTCCTCGTCGGCGAACATCGCGATGACGAGGTCCCGGCGCGGGCGGCTGCCCGTGTGCTGCATCTCGCGCACCACGGACAGGATCATGGCGTCCATGTCCTTCATGTCCACGGCACCGCGGCCCCAGATGAGCCCGTCCTTGAGCTCTGCCGCGAACGGGTCGACACTCCAGTCTTCCTTCTGGGCGGGGACCACGTCGAGGTGGCCGTGGACCACCAGGGCCCCGGCACTCGGGTCAGTGCCCTCGAGGCGCACCACCACGTTCGCCCGGCCTGGCGCAGACTCGAACAGCTCGGGCTCGAGCCCCACGTCGGCGAGGAGGCCGGCGGTGTACTCGGCGGCGGCCCGCTCCCCCGGTCCCGACCCGTCTCCGAAGTTGGAGGTGTCGAAGCGGACGAGGTCCTGGCAGATGCCCACCACCTCGTCCTCGGCGGTGGCCTGGCCCTGGGCGGCGTGGTCGGTCATGGGTCCTCCTCAGCGTCTCCGGTGCCCCCAGCCTAGTCCCGCGCCTGGGCGCGTCTCCCCCGGCAGCGGCGCCGGGACCGATTTCGGCTTGGGACGCGGATCGTGTAGAGTCTTTCTCGCTGCCCGGGAGGGAAACGAGTGATCGGTTCGCTTCCGAGGTTGCTGCCTGCGCGGGTGGCGGAATGGCAGACGCGCTAGCTTGAGGTGCTAGTGCCCGAATAGGGCGTGGGGGTTCAAGTCCCCCTCCGCGCACAGACGGAGCCCCGGTCTTCTGACCGGGGCTCCTTTGTCTGTTCTGGACTTTTGTCTGTTCTGGACTTTTGTCTGTTCCGGAGTCCACGCACGGTGTTCCCGCTGGCCGGTCCCAGCACGAAGTCCGCGGTTCCGCGCACGACGGCGGGTGGCCGGCTCGCCCGGGCCGGAGCGCACGCAGCAGGGTCCGGAATGGTGTATGGTTGTGTACCGCTGCTGAGGCCGAAAACGCTGGTTTTGATGGTCCTCAGAGCCGCCCGCGCGGGTGGCGGAATGGCAGACGCGCTAGCTTGAGGTGCTAGTGCCCGAATAGGGCGTGGGGGTTCAAGTCCCCCTCCGCGCACAGACGGAGCCCCGGTCTTCTGACCGGGGCTCCTCTTGTGTGCCCCGCCCCGCCCCGCGCGCGCAAACCTGCGGTAGCGCGAACACGCCATACTCACGCGGCCGTGTGGAAGACGCACTCTCCACCGGGGAACTCGACCCTGTGGCCGATCACCTCCCGCACGCCGGGCAATGGGGGCGCGGTCGATCTGTACCGGTGCCCGGTCGGTGTGGTGACCGTGACGGTGTGCCGGAGCGCCGGCGTGGTCGCATGTCTCCAGCCCGGCGCTTCCTTCGCCTGATTGCAGCGCTCGCACAGGCCCTGGCCGTTGACCGCACTGGTGGGGCCACCTCGTGCCGCCGGAACCACGTGGTCGTGATGGCGGGTCGGGGCATCGCACCAGGGATTCCGGCAGGTCCAGTCCCGCAGCGCGATGAAGTCCCTCAGGCCCGGCGGGAACGCCCGAGACCTCGACTCCAGGGCCGTCACCGATCCCGTGGTGGGCGACGTATAGAGGCGACGGAGCGCCGCGTCCGACGAAGCGAGGACGAGGTCCCGGGCGATCTGGGCCGGCAGCACTCCATAGCCCGCGAGCGCGGCGGGTTCCGGCGAACCGCCGATGAGGGCGGCGTCCGACATCACGACGTTCACGGCGATCCGGACGTCCCCGGCCCAGACCTGCCCAGTGAGCCGCTCGACGAGCGTGTCCGCCATGGTCTGGTCCCTGGTGCGGCCGTCGCCGCCCTGTGGGGCCCGCGGTCCCCTGCCCGGCGCCTCCGCCCGAGAGATCCGGGCAGAATCAGCCGCGGCACACAGGGCCTTGTACGCGGCCACGGCCTGGGCAGCCGGCAGCAGGCAGGACAGGACCGCCATGGAATCCGGGGCGGGTTTCAGCCAGACGCGCCGCTCCGTCACGCCCCGCCGGGCCCGCCTCACTGCGGCCGCCGGATCGAGCCGCTGCGCGTGGGCTCGCGCTTCGGCGGCGAGCTGGCGATCGCCGACGCCCTCACGGGCGTAGGCAGCTACGAGCGCCTCGTCGACGCAGGCCCGATCCCCGACGTCCAGGCAGGCTGTCTCGCGGGCCACCAGCGTGGCGCGCCATTCGTTGATGCGGCCGGCCGCGAGCGCGTTGAGGGTGTGCGGCATCTCGTGCACCAGGGCTTTGGCGAGCCCCAGGAGCCGGCCGCCGCGCGAGGGTGACTCGCAGCGCGCCAACGCGATCGCCTGCCCCGCCTCGGTCGACGGATCGACGACCCGCGGTCGCGTGCCCGTGGCATCTCCGGACTCCACCGACGAAGACGCAGCCCCATCGCCACCCGCACGCCTCTCGCGGATGCGCGTCTCGAGCAGGACGCTGTAGCGGGCCTGGCTCGCCGCGGCCGCGGCCTTCAGCCGTTCCTGGGCGGCGATCCGCTCGAGCAGCTCCGCCTCGTCCAGCTGCAGATCGTCGTCACCGACCGACCCGAGCGCCGTGGCCCAGGCCCCGATGGCCGCAGCGCTCGGCGACCCGTTTCCCACGGCCACGAGGACCTCAGCGATGAGCCGCGAGAGGTCGGCCGCATCCTGCGCCCCTCCCACGGTGACCTGCATCGCCGATGATTCGAACATAGTTTCGATTCTACCGAGCCGGCCCTTCCCCGCCCAGCCCTGTGGAGGACAAGTCCCGCCTGACACGACAACGGCGCCGCCCGCCCCCGCAGGGGGACGGACGGCGCTGTGGCGACCACGCGCCGTCGCGCGTCAGACCGGCGGCCTCAGGCCAGCCGCGCCACGCTCCCGACGAAGTGCCGCCGGCCCGACTTCGCGTGCCACCCCACGAAGTCCGACCGCTCCCAGGAACCCTCCCCGTCCACCGAGTCCGAGATGTTCAGCGCCACCCGCGCGGGCAGGAACACCGGTGCCTCGAAGGACACGTCCCACACGAACGCGTCGCCCTTCGCAGCCCCGATCTCGGCGAGCGCCCGCGACGCCGTGTACATCCCGTGCGCGATGGACCGGCGCATCCCGAGGGCCCGGGCCGAGATCGAGCTGAGGTGGATCGGGTTGAAGTCCCCGGACACGGCCGCGTACTCGCGCCCGGTCTCGGAGCCCAGCCGCCACAGGGCCGTGGGCAGCGGCGCGCGGAAGTCCTCGCGGGCCCCGTTGGCGAGCGGCTTGTCCACGCCCGGCAGGAACACGCCCTTGGCCAGGTAGGTCGAGACCCCGCGCCACACCGGGTCCCCTCCCCCGCCGTCCGTCCCGCCCCGGCGCACCTCCGCCACGACGTCCACCTGCGTCCCGGCGCGGTGACCGGCCAGGTTCTCGGCCCAGGCCGTGACGTCGAGCTCGTCGGTGTAGGTGATCGGCTCGCGGTACTCGATGCGGTTGCGCAGGTGCACCATGCCGAGCAGCGGCAGCGGGAAGTCCTCCCGCCCCATGAAGCTCATCGCCACCGGGAACGCGAGTGCATGCACGTAGCCCGCGGGCACCACGTCCCGCGCCGGCTCGCCGAGAAGGTGCTGGTACTCGGTGAGGCGGGCGACGTCCGGACGCACGACGGCGGCATGGTGCCGGGCGGCGGGCAGCTTCGGGGCGGTCCTGCGCGGCGCGACGAGCGCCCGGGCCGCCTCGGCCGCGGCGGCAACATAGAGCTTGGACAGTGACGGGACTTCGGTGAGCTCGACCGTCTCGGTGCCGGTCTTGCCCTGGCGCGCGCCCTGCGCGCTCACTGCCCGACCAGATTCTGCCCGCACACGCGCAGCACGTTGCCGGAGATGCCCCCAGCGGCGTCGGAGGCCAGGAACGCGATCGCCTCGGCCACGTCCAGGGGCAGGCCGCCCTGCTGCAGCGAGTTGAGGCGCCGGGCCACCTCGCGCGTCGCGAAGGGGATCCTGGCCGTCATCTCGGTCTCGATGAACCCCGGGGCCACGGCGTTCGCGCTCCCGCCGGACGCGGCGAGCCGGGCGGCGGTGGACCGGACCATCCCGATGACCCCTGCCTTGGAGGCGGCATAGTTGGTCTGGCCGCGGTTCCCCGCGATTCCCGAGGTCGAGGCCACCGAGACGAGGCGGAACCCGTCGCCGAGCCTGCCGGAGCCGAGCAGCGCCTCGTTGATGCGCAGCTGGGCCGCGATGTTCACGGCGATGACGGAGTCCCACCGGGCCGGGTCCATGTTGGCCAGGAGCTTGTCCCGGGTGATGCCCGCATTGTGCACGAGGATATCGAGGGCGCCGTGCCGGGCCAGGGCGTGCTCGAGGATCCGCTCGCCGGCCTCGGGCTTGGTGATGTCGAGCTGGAGGGCGGTGCCGCGGACCTCGTTGGCGACCTTGGCGAGGGAGTCTCCCGCCGCGGGCACGTCCACGACGACCACCTTGGCGCCGTCGCGGGCCAGCGTGCGGGCAATCGCCGCGCCGATCCCCCGGGCGGCCCCGGTGACCACCGCGACCTTCCCGGCGAGGGGCTTCTCAGGATCTGCGGGCAGCTCGCCCTTGGCCGTGCCGACGGTGAGGAACTGCCCGTCCACGAACGCCGACCGCCCCGAGAGCAGGAACCGCAGCGCGCCGAGCGCGCTGGGGGCGTCCGCCTCGACGCCCTCGGCGAGCAGGATCCCGTTGCCGGTCGCCCCGCTGCGCAGTTCCTTGGCCAGCGAGCGCAGGATGCCGTCCACGCCGGCGCGGGCGGCGGCGAGCGCGGGCTCGTCCGCGGTCGAGGACCGGCGCGAGACGGTGACGACCCGCGCGCTCGGGCCCAGCGAGCGCAGCGCACGGCCGGCGGCGAGGATCGGCCCGGAGAGGTCCTCGGGCCGCGCCACCGTGTCGAGGGCGAGCACGATCCCGCCGAGCTTCGCTCCGCTTCTTCCGGCGCCGGCCGGGGCGGCGGGCGGGGCGGACGACGACGGCGAGGCACCGGCGTCGTGCGTCCCGCCGGCGGCCGGGGCGACGCCGGGATCCCTGAGCACCTCGACATCCCAGCCCTTCAGCGCCGTCTCGAGCGCATCCGCCCCGGCGCCGGCGCCGACGAGCAGGACGGGCCCCGCCACGAGGGGCGCGCCGGGCTCGTAGCGGCGCAGGGCCACCGGCTGCGGGAGCCCAAGCCGCTTGGCCAGGTCCCGGCCCCAGCCGCGCGAGACGAAGTCGGTGTACTTGTCAGCCATGCCTGTTCCCCTTCCCCCGGCCCTCAGCGGCCCTCGAGGACCGCGACGACGCCCATGCCGCCGGCCGCGCAGACGGAGATGAGCCCGCGGGCCGGGCGGCCGAGGTCTCCGGCGCGGCCGCGCTCGTGGAGCTGCTTGGCGAGGGTCGCGACGATGCGCCCGCCGGTCGCGGCGAACGGGTGGCCGGCGGCGAGCGAGGAGCCGTTGACGTTGAGCTTGGCGCGGTCCACCTTCCCGAAGGCGCCGTCGAGGCCGAGGCGCTCGCGGCAGAAGTCGGCGTCCTCCCAGGCGGCGAGGGTCGCGAGCACGGTGCCGGCGAAGGCCTCGTGGATCTCGAAGTAGTCGATGTCCTCGAGGGTCAGGCCGAGGCGGCCGAGCAGGCGGGGCACCGCGAACACGGGCGCCATGAGCAGTCCGTCCTTGCCGTGCACGAAGTCCACGGCCGCGGCCTCGCCGTCCACGATCTCGGCGAGGACGGGCAGGTCGCGCTCGGCGGCCCAGTCCTCGGAGGCGAGCAGCACGGCGGAGGCCCCGTCGGTGAGCGGGGTCGAGTTGCCGGCGGTCATGCTGGCCTCAGAGCCAAGCTGGCGGCCGAAGACGGGCGAGAGCTTGCCGAGCTTCTCCATCGAGGTGTCGGCGCGGAGGTTCGAGTCCTTCGCGAGGCCGCGGTACGGGGTCACGAGGTCGTCGAAGAAGCCGCGCTCGTAGGCCGCGGCGAGGTTGCGGTGGGACGCGAGCGCCAGCTCGTCCTGGGCCTCGCGCGTGATGTTCCACTGCTTCGTGGTCAGCGCCTGGTGCTCGCCCATGGACAGGCCGGTGCGGGGCTCGTTGGTGCCAGGCGCCATCGGCGCGAGGTCCTTGGGGCGCAGCTTGGAGACGGCCTTGAGCTTCTGCTGGAGGGTCTTGGCGCGGCTGAGCTCGAGGATGACCTCGCGCAGTCCTTCGCTGACCACGATCGGGGCGTCCGAGGCGGAGTCGACGCCGCCGGCGATCGCCGAGTCGAGGCGGCCGAGCTTGATCTTGTCGGAGAGCTGGAGCACGGTCTCGAGGCCGGTCGCGCAGGCCTGCTGCACGTCGTAGGCGGGGGTCTCGGGGCGGAGGGCCGACCCGAGGACGGACTCCCGGGTGAGGTTGAAGTCACGGCTGTGCTTGAGGACGGCGCCCGCGGCGACCTCCCCGATCTGCTCGTCCTGCAGGCCGAAGCGGGCCACGAGCCCGTCGAGCGCGGCGGTGAGCATGTCCTGGTTCGAGGTGCGCGCGTACGCGCCGTTGGCCCGGGCGAACGGGATGCGGTTGCCGCCGACGACGACGGCCTTGCGGATGCCAGGAGAGGAAGGGGTGGGCATAGCGGTCCTCCGGTCGGGAGCTGTGATCTGAATTACCGATACCTAGCGTACCTGATACGCTGAGTACCGTGAACCAAGCCACCGCGAACGACGCCGCGCCGTCGCCCGGCGTCGACGGCCGCACCGCGCGCTGGGCGAGCCACCGCGAGGAACGCCGCGCCGAGCTCGTCCACGCGGCCCGGAGGGCCGTGCACCGGCTCGGACCGGACGTGCCCATGGAGGACATCGCCGCCGTCGCCGGCACGTCGAAGTCCGTCTTCTACCGGTACTTCCGGGACAAGGCGGGCCTGCAGGCCGCCATGGGCTCGCTCGTCCTGGCCCAGATGCAGGAGCGCATCGCGGCCGCGGCCGCCGCCGCGCAGACGCCGTACGAGGGACTGCGGGCCATGGTCGCCGCCTACCTGGGCATGGCCGCGCGCTCGCCGCACGTGTACGAGTTCGTCACGCGGGCGCCAGCGGACCCGGACCGTGCCTTCGGCAGCTTCTTCGACGCCGTCGGGTCCATGATCCAGGCCCCCATGGCCCGGTACCTCGGTCCTACCGCCTCCGCGACGCTCGACTACTGGCCGCCGGCCGCGATCGGGCTCGTCCGCACCGCCGGCGAGCGCTGGCTCACCGCGGCGCCGTCCGAGAACAAGCCATCCCTCGACGACATGGCTGGCCTGATCGCCGACTGGCTCTTCGCGGGCATCGCCGCTCAGGCGACCGTCCCGGTCGGAGCCTCCGCCGAGTCCGACCACCGGCCGGGGCCAGCCGCACCCCTTCCACCACAGGAGACACGATGACGACCCACCAGACCGCTGCCCCTTCTGCATCCGCCGAGGCCGAGGCCGACCTGGCCGACCTCGAGCAGTCGCCGCAGATCGACGTCGCCGCGCTGGGCGAGCTGCTGCTCGGGACCTGGGCCGACGTGCGCCGGCAGGCCCGCGAGCTCGCCGCCCGTCCCGAGCTGCACAAGCTCGAGGGCCTGACCTTCACCGAGCACCGCGAGCGCGTCTTCGGCCAGCTGAAGATCCTCGTGGACGAGGGCGCCATCCAGCGGGCCTTCCCGAAGGAGCTCGGCGGCGAGGAGAACCACGGCGGCAACATCGCCGGCTTCGAGGAACTCGTCACCGCAGATCCGTCGCTGCAGATCAAGTCAGGCGTCCAGTGGGGCCTCTTCGGCGCCGCCGTCCTGCACCTCGGCACCGCGGAGCACCACCGCAGGTGGCTCCCGGACATCATGGACCTCACCGTGCCGGGCGCCTTCGCGATGACCGAGATCGGGCACGGCTCCGACGTCGCGAGCATCGGCACGACCGCGACATATGACGATGCCACGGACGAGTTCGTCATCAACACCCCCTTCCGCGCCGCGTGGAAGGAGTACCTCGGCAACGCCGCGAAGGACGGCATCGCCGCGACCGTCTTCGCCCAGCTCATCGTCAAGGGCGTCAACCACGGCGTGCACGCCTTCTATGTGCCGATCCGCGACCCCCTGACCAAGGAGCCGCTGCCCGGCATCAAGACCGAGGACGACGGCGTCAAGGGCGGCCTCAACGGCATCGACAACGGCCGGCTCTGCTTCGACAACGTCCGCGTCCCCCGGTTCAACCTGCTCGACCGCTACGGCGCCGTGGACGAGGACGGCACCTACACCTCCCCCATCGCGAGCCCGGGCCGCCGCTTCTTCACGATGCTCGGCACGCTCGTGCAGGGCCGCGTCTCCCTCGACGGGGCCGCCGTCGCCGCCTCCAAGGTGGGGCTCACGGCCGCGATCCGCTACGCGGCCGAGCGCCGCCAGTTCAACGCCTCCTCGGACACCGCCGAGGAGGTGCTGCTGGACTACCAGCGCCACCAGCGCCGCCTCTTCCCGCTGCTCGCCGCCACGTACGCCATGAGCTTCGCGCACGAGGAGCTGCTGACGAAGTTCGACGGCGTGTTCTCCGGCACGCAGGACACGGATGAGGACCGCCAGGACCTCGAGACCTTCGCCGCGGCGCTCAAGCCGCTCTCCACGTGGCACGCGCTCGAGACGCTCCAGGAGTGCCGTGAGGCGTGCGGCGGCGCCGGCTTCATGATCGAGAACCGCTTCGCGTCCCTGCGAGCGGACCTCGACATCTACGTGACGTTCGAGGGCGACAACAACGTGCTGCTCCAGCTCGTGGCCAAGCGCCTCCTGAACGACTACGCCAAGGAGTTCCGCACCATGAACGTGGGGGCCCTGGCGAAGTTCGCGCTCGGACAGGCGCGCGGCGTGGCGCTCAAGACGGGCCTCGGCGCCGTGGCCCAGTTCATCGCGGACTCCGGCCGGGCCCAGCGCTCCGCCCTCGCCCTCCGCGACCCTGACACGCAGCGGCTCCTGCTCGCCGAGCGCGTCCAGGCCATGGTCGCCCAGGCGGCCCAGGCTCTCCAGGGCGCTACCAAGCTGCCGCAGGCGGAGGCCGCCGCTCGGTTCAACGCGCACCAGAACGAGCTCATCGAGGCCGCTCGCGCCCACGGCGAGCTCCTCCAGTGGGAGGCGTTCACCGAGGCCCTCGAGAAGATCGAGGACCCCGGCACCCGGCAGGTCCTGACGTGGCTGCGCGACCTGTTCGGGCTGACGCTCATCGAGAAGCACCTCGAGTGGCACCTCATGAACGGGCGGCTCTCGATGCAACGCGGACGCACGGTCGGCGAGTACATCAACCGCCTGCTCGCCAGGCTCCGCCCGCACGCCCTCGACCTCGTCGACGCGTTCGGCTACACGCAGGAGCACCTGCGGGCGACCGTGGCGAGCGGCGTCGAGGCCCGGCGGCAGGAGGAGGCCGCGGCCTACTACGCCGCGCTGCGCGCCTCGGGCCAGGCGCCCCTGAAGGAGAAGAACGTCAAGAAGTAGGCCCCTTCCCCGTGCCCGCGGCCGGGTCTAGCCTGAAGGCAGGACCCGGCCGCACCGGTGCCCGGGGCACGTCAGGAGGATATCCATGGGCGATGGATGGGGCCGCAGAGGCCCGTGGGACATGATGCCGGAGGGGATGCGCCGCTTCGGCTTCCCCGACCAGTTCAAGCGCTTCGTCGACGAGTGGGAGACTGCGTGGATGCGCACCGAGCAGTTCCGCGACGGAGATTCCCTCGTGGTCCGGGCCGAGCTTCCCGGGATCGACCCCGAGAAGGACGTCGAAGTGACGGTGCAGGACTCGACGCTCTCGATCAAGGCCGAGCGGCGCGAGGACACCGCCAACCGGACCAAGGGCGGCTACCGCAGCGAGTTCCGCTATGGCTCGTATGCGCGCACCGTCGAGCTCCCGCGCGGCGCCCGCGGCGAGGACGTGAAGGCGAGCTACCACGACGGCGTGCTCGAAGTCCGCGTGCCCATTGCGCCGGAGGCGGGGCCTGGGCCCACCAAGGTCAACGTCAGCCGGGACTGAATCGACGCTGCGTCGCGACAGCTGAGACCACGACGGCGGCGACTCACCCACGCGGGTGAGTCGCCGCCGTCGTGCGCTCGCTTCTCGACTCCAGCCTACGCGAGTACCGACCGGTAGACCTCGAGCGTGGTCTCCGCGATGCTCTCCCACGAGAAGTTCGCCTCGGCGCGGACGCGGCCGGCCTCGCCCATCGCCCGGGCGCGGTCCGGGTCGGCGACGACCTCGGTCAGGGCCGCCGCGAAGTCCGCCACGAACTTCTCCGCATCCAGCGGCGTGCCGGTGCCGTCGCTGACCTGCTCGATCGGGACGAGCAGCCCCGTGGTTCCGTGGTCGACGACCTCGGGGATGCCCCCGGTGGCGGTGGCCACGACCGCCGCGCCGCACGCCATCGCCTCGAGGTTCACGATCCCGAGCGGCTCGTAGATGCTGGGGCACGCGAACGCCGTCGCGTGGCTGAGGACCTGAATGAGCTCGGCGCGCGGGAGCATCCGCTCGATCAGGACCACGCCCTCCCGCTCGGCGCGCAGGCCGTCGATCAGCGCCGCGGTCTCGGCCGCGAGCTCCGGCGTGTCCGCGGCGCCGAGGCAGAGGACGAGCTGGACGTCCGCGGGGAGCTTGGACGCCGCCCGCAGCAGGTACGGCACCCCCTTCTGGCGCGTGTTGCGGCCCACGAACACGACCGAGGGCTTCGCCGGGTCGATCCCGAGGCCCACGAGGTGCTCGGTGCCCTCGTCGCGGCCCCAGAGCGAGACGTCGATGCCGTTGTGGACCACCTTGACCTTCGCCGGGTCCACCTCCGGGTAGCAGCGCAGGATGTCGGCGCGCATGCCGTGGGAGACGGCGATGATGGCGTCGGCGGCCTCGTACGCCGTCTTCTCCACCCAGGACGAGAGGCGGTAGCCGCCGCCGAGCTGCTCGGCCTTCCACGGGCGCAGGGGCTCAAGGCTGTGCGCGGAGAGCACATGCGGGATGCCGTGCATGAGCGAGGCGAGGTGGCCTGCCATGTTCGCGTACCAGGTGTGCGAATGGACGAGGTCCGCGCCGGCGACGTCCGGGACGATGCCGAGGTCGATCCCGAGGGTCTGGAGGGCTGCGTTGGCGCCGGAAAGGTACTCGGGGACCTGGTACGAGGTGACCGCCGCCCCGTTCACCTCGGCTTCGCGGGGGGCGCCGAAGGCGTGGACATGCAGGTCAACCTCGCGGGCGAGGACCCTGCTGAGCTCGGCCACATGCACCCCGGCGCCGCCGTAGATCTCCGGGGGGAATTCCTTGGTCACAATGTCGATTCGCACGGTTTCAACGTAGTCGGTCATTGGAACCTGAACTAGTGTGAAGAGGACCGCGTTTCGCAGCCGCGGAGGCCGGGAAAACAGGTCTTGAACACGAGATGACGGGGGTTGCGCAGTGGCACCTAAGAAGGTATTGGCGATCGTCCTCGCAGGTGGGGAGGGCAAGAGGCTGATGCCCCTGACGGCTGACCGGGCCAAGCCCGCCGTGCCGTTCGCCGGAGGGTACCGGCTGATCGATTTCGCGATGTCGAATCTCGTGAATTCCGGCTATCTGCAGATTGTGGTGCTGACCCAGTACAAGTCGCACTCCCTGGACCGGCACATTTCGGAGACCTGGCGGCTCTCCCCGCAGCTGGGCAACTACGTGGCCTCCGTGCCGGCCCAGCAGCGCGTCGGGAAGAGCTGGTTCCTAGGCAGCGCCAACGCGATCTACCAGTCGCTGAACCTGATCCACGACGCCCAGCCGGAGATCGTGGTCGTGGTCGGCGCCGACCACGTGTACCGGATGGACTTCGAGCAGATGGTGGCCTCCCACGTGGCCTCCGGCGCGAAGGCGACCGTCGCCGCGGTCCGGCAGCCGCTGGACATGGCCAACCAGTTCGGCGTCATCGAGACGGATTCTGCCAAGCCGTCGATGATCTCCGCCTTCGTCGAGAAGCCGGCGACGACGCCCGGGCTCCCCGACGACCCTGACCAGTTCCTCGCCTCCATGGGCAACTACGTCTTCGACGCCGACGCCCTCGTCGAGGCGCTCAAGAGCGACGCCGAGCGGCTCGACACGAAGCATGACATGGGCGGCGACATCATCCCCTACTTCGTGGACCGCGGCGAGGCCGGCGTCTACGACTTCACGACGAACGAGATCCCGGGCGCCACGGAACGCGACCGCACGTACTGGCGCGACGTCGGCACCCTCGACTCGTTCTACGAGGCCCACATGGACCTCATCTCCCCGCTGCCGGTGTTCAACCTCTACAACTCCCGGTGGCCGATCTACACCCACCAGAGCGTCTCGCCGCCGGCGAAGTTCGTCCGCGGCGAGGGCGGCACCGTCGGCATCGCGCTCGACTCCATCGTCTCCAGCGGCGTGGTCATCACCGGCGGGATCGTCGAGGGCTCGGTCATCTCGCACGACGTCCGGGTCAACTCCGCCGCGCGGGTCCTCGACTCGGTCGTCATGGACAGCGTCGAGATCGGCGCCGGCGCTGTTGTGAACCGGGCCATCCTCGACAAGAACGTCATCGTCCCGCCCGGCGCCACGATCGGAGTGGACGAGAAGCTCGACAGGCGCCGCGGCTTCGAGGTGACCGCCTCGGGCATCACCGTCCTCGCCAAGGGACAGCTCGTCCCCGAGCCCGACGCCGACGAGCGCCGGCTCGCCGCAGCCTGGCTGGCGAAGATGCCGGCCGCCCTCGAGGACGTGGCCGCGGAGATGCCTGAGGTCGCAGAGAAGATCCAGGAGCGCCACGCCACCGCTGCGGCGCGTGCCACCGGCGGTGAGGGCACCGCCGACGGCGCGTCCTCGCCGTCGTCCGCGGCCCGCCGCTCCGCCAGCTGAACCGCCGCACCGGAACTGCCCGCTGCGACGGCGCGGGGCCCGCACGGCCGGGCCCCGCGCCGTCGCGCGTGCGACGTAGAATGGGAAGCCATGAGCTCCCCTGACACGCCGGCCGAACTGACCCCTGAGGAGATCCAGGCCGCCCTCAAGGTCCTCGGCAGCATCCACACGTACGACGAGGAGCACCCCGACTACGTGGCGGTGCGGCGCGCGACCGGCAAGATGTTCAAGGCCCACCGCCGCTTCACCCGGGCGGCGAAGCGGGACGCGATCGCCGAGGCGGACCGGGCCGTCATCGCGCAGACGGCGACGGCCGCGCCCGACCGGATCGATGACGAGACGAAGGGCAACAAGCTCGCGTCCTCGGCCACCGGCGAGATCGCCGGGCACCTCCTCCGCTCACGGCCGTGCTACATCTGCAAGCAGCACTACACGCAGGTGGACGCGTTCTACCACCAGCTCTGCCCCGAGTGCGCCGCGATGAGCCACGCCAAGCGCGATGCGCGCACGGATCTGACCGGGCGACGGGCGCTGCTCACGGGCGGCCGGGCCAAGATCGGCATGTACATCGCGCTGCGGCTCCTCCGGGACGGCGCGCACACAACCATCACGACCCGCTTCCCGAAGGACGCAGCCCGGCGGTTCGCCGCGATGGAGGACTCCGCCGAGTGGCTCGACCGGCTCACCATCGTGGGCATCGACCTGCGCGACCCGTCCCAGGTCATCTCGCTCGCCGACACGCTGGACGCCGAGGGCCCGCTCGACATCATCATCAACAACGCCGCCCAGACGGTGCGGCGCTCGGGGAACGCGTACAAGCCGCTCGTGGACGCCGAGTCCGAGCCGCTCCCCGCCGCCCTCCAGGCGTCCAACGGCGGCCCGCAGCTGCTGACCTTCGGGCATGCGCACGACAGGCACCCGCTCTCGATCGCCGGATCCATGTCCGAGCACCCCGTACTCGCCGGCGACGCCGTGACCTCGCTCGCGCTCTCGACCGGCTCCGCCTCGCTCGAGCGGATCGAGGCCGGGACCGCCATCGACGCCGGCGGCCTCGTGCCCGACCTGGCCGCCGTGAACTCGTGGACCCAAGTCGTGGACCAGGTGGACCCGCTCGAGATGCTCGAGGTCCAGCTGTGCAACGTCACCGCGCCGTTCCTGCTCGTCTCCCGCCTGCGGAATGCGATGCGGCGTTCCACGGCGCGGCGCAAGTACGTGGTCAACGTCTCGGCGATGGAAGGCCAGTTCGGGCGCAAGTACAAGGGGCCCGGGCACCCGCACACCAACATGGCCAAGGCGTCGCTGAACATGATGACGCGCACGAGCGCCGGGGAGATGTTCGAGACCGACCGGATCCTCATGACGGCCGTGGACACCGGCTGGATCACCGATGAGAGGCCGCACTACACGAAGGTGCGGCTCGCCGACGAGGGCTTCCACGCGCCGCTGGACCTCGTGGACGGTGCCGCCCGCGTGTACGACCCGATCGTCGTGGGCGAGGCCGGGACCGACCTGTACGGGGTCTTCCTCAAGGACTACCGCCCCAGCCCCTGGTGACGCCCCTGAGGAGCCGCCTCCGCACGGTTGAGGAGCCATCTCCGTCCCGTTGAGGAGTCACCTCCGCACCGTTGAGGAGCCATCTCCGTCCCGTTGAGGAGCCACTACGCCGCGCGGTCGCGCATCTGTCTTCTGAGTTCACCTCGGACGCGGGCGAAGTCATCCCTCAGGTCTTCCGCGGTGACCACGATGACGGTCCATCCCGCCGCACGGAAGGCGGCGTCCCGCCGGGCATCGCTGAGTCGCTGTGCCTCTGAACGGTGATGGCCGCCGTCGTACTGGATCGCGATCCGGTACGCACGGTAGCCCATATCGGCACTGAAGGACCCCGGATCATAGTCATGCAGGCGGATCTGGAGCTCTGGCTCGGGAAAGTTGTACGCGAGGAGGCTGAGGCGCAGGAGTGACTCCGGCACGGAGTCAGCACCGACGCGCATGTCTCTGAGGGCCTCCCGGCACTTCCCGACGCCTTTCATGCGCCGGTGTCCTCGGAGCATCAGATCGAGCTGCCGCTTCGTGGCGTAGGGCCGGGTGCGCCGTTCGAATTCAGGCCTCGGTTCGCGGATCAGCTGGTCACCGACCGCCACGAGCGCGGCGTGGCCGAGCAGGTGCCCGAGGTCGAGCCATGTCCGGGCAGGTGAGCTGAGGCGGATTCCTTCCTCGTGCACCTGCACTTCGCCCGGGAGCACCCGCACGTGATGTCCGACGACGCCGGCGCGCCGCACCCGGGTTGCCGAGGACGACCGGCTCAGGTGGATCGCATCCTGGGTCCTGGCCATCTCCGGGAGCCATAGGCCGTGCAGCGCCGCCGCGGTGGTGTGTGACGCCCATGCGTCCGGCGCGAGGAGCAGGTGGGCCAGCACACGCTCTCGCAGGCTCGGCACTGCTGCACCCGAGAGGTAGAGCTCGCGGCTGAGGCGCCGCGTGTCGGACCGCAGCACCTCCCGGAAGTCGACGCCTCGGGCTCTCGCCTCCGCGAGCGTGAAGGGGCGGTGGATCAAGGGGTCGAGCGGGTCGGTGCTGTCCATGCGGACATGCTGGCACGCATCGCGAACGCGTGCTCTGGGTTATCCACAGGGGCCGACGGAAGTGACTCCCCAACCCGACGGAAGTGACTCCCCAACCCGACGGAGCCGACTCCCCAACCCGACGGAGCCGACTCCCCAACCCGACGGAGGTGACTCCTCAACGCATGGGGGCCGGGTGGTAAGGGGTCAGGCGAGGCGCGTGATCTCCACGCCGACGTCGAGGTGGGAACCGCCGCCGCCCGAGAGGATTCCCTTCAGCGGCGGCACGTCCCGGTAGTCGCGGCCGCGGGCCACGGTCACGTGGAAGTCGCCCGCCGGCTTGTGGTTGGTGGGGTCCCACGACCGCCACTCGCCGTCCCACCACTCGAGCCACGCGTGGGACTGGCCGGCGACGACCTCGCCGATGTCCGCGCTCGAGCGCGGGTGCAGGTAGCCGGAGATGTACCGCGCCGGGATGCCGAGGCTGCGCAGCGACCCGATCGCGAGGTGCGCCAGGTCCTGGCAGACCCCCTCCCGCTGGTTCCAGGCCTGCTCGGCATCCGTCGTCACCGCCGTCGACCCGGGCCTGTAGCGCATCTCGCCCCGCAGCCACTCGAACACGGCATGGGCGGCGCGATGCGGGTCGAGGCCCTCCACGACGCCGGGAAGGGTCCCGAGCACCTCGCTCCCCGGACCCGACAGGCGCGACTGCGGCAGCCAGTCGCTGAACTGGTCCTCGAGCTCGGGGCTGCGCAGGCGCTCCCACGAGACGATGTCCCCCTCGGCCGGCACGCGCTCGACCCGGTGCACCTCGACCGTGGTCGAGGAGACGACCTCGAGGAACTCGTGCGGGACCTGCATGTCGAACGCCGTCACGCGCGTGCCCCAGTAGTCCTTGTACGAGCTCACCGCGGCCTGCGTGGGAGTGACGCGGACCTGCGACTCGAGCACCACCTGCTGGGGCTCGGTCAGCGGCGTCATGCGCGCCTCGTTGTACGAGAGGGTCACGCGCCGGTTGTACCGGTATGCGGTGTGGTGCAGGATCCTCAGCCTGGTCATGAAACCTCTCCCACCCAGGCCTGCTCGTCGGCCCTGTTGAAGTACTTGCGCGAGACCGCGTCAGATGTCTGGGCGACGGCCTTCTGGACGCGCTCCATGTGCTCGGGGAGCTCCACCATCAGGTCGTCCGTGCGGTGGAACTCGAGGAACGTCCGCGCCTGGCCGACGATCCGCCGGGCGTCGTTGATGAACCCCACGCGGGTGTCCGACGGGTCGAGCTTCGCGAGCGCATCGTCCGCGTCGCGCAGGGCGTACACGATCGAGCGCGGGAACAGCCGGTCCATGAGGAGGAACTCGGCGGCGTGGCCCTCGTCGAACGCCGTGCGGCGGGTGCGCAGGAACGACTCGTAGGCGCCCGCGCAGCGGAGCATGTTGACCCAGGACATCCCCGCGGTGTGCACCTCGCGCGTGGAGAGCATCCGCGCGGTCATGTCCGCCCGCTCGAGCGAGCGGCCGAGCACGAGGAACAGCCAGCCCTCGTCGTGGCTCATGGTGGTGTCCGCGAGGCCGCGGACCATGGCGGTGCGCTCGAGCACCCAGTTGCAGAAGCGGTAGGTGCCCACGACGTCCTTGCGGTGCTGGCTGAGCCCGTAGTACGTGGTGTTGAGGCACTCCCACAGGCTCGAGGACACGGTCTCCCGGGCGCGCCGGGCGTTCTCGCGCGCCGCGGCGAGCGAGCCGGCGATGCTCGTGGCGTTCGTGCGGTCGAAGGCGAGCGACTGGAGCAGCTCGGTGAGCCCGAACTCGTCCGCGTCGGCCCGCGATCCCATGACGCCGAGGAGTTCCTGGGCGACGCTGCGCTGGTCCGCGGCGGGCAGGTGGTTGAGCCTTTCGAGGTGCACGTCCAGGATGCGCGCGGTGCCGTCCGCGCGCTCGACATAGCGGCCGATCCAGAACAGGGATTCAGCGATGCGGCTGAGCACGTCGTCCTCCTCGAGGGGTCGTGGTGCGGGCGGGGGTCTGGCGGGCGGGGCCAGCCGTACGACGGCGGGTGGTCACTGCTGCTGCTGCTCGGCCTGGCGGTCGCGCCAGTTGCTCTCGACCGGCCACACGCTCGTGCGCTCCCGGATGCTGATCGAGTGGCGCGGCTCCGCCTCCACGGGAACGTCCGGGGACTGGGCCAGGACCCACGTGTCCTTCGAGCCGCCGCCCTGGCTCGAGTTGACGATGAGGGAGCCCTCCTTGAGCGCCACCCGGGTGAGGCCGCCGGGGAGCACCCAGACGTCGTCGCCGTCGTTGAGCGCGAACGGGCGCAGGTCCACGTGGCGCGGGCCGAAGCGGTCGCCGGAGAGCGTCGGCACGGTCGAGAGCTGCAGGACAGGCTGGGCGATCCACCCACGGGGGTCCGCGAGGACCCGCTTGCGGAGCGTGTCCAGCTCCTCACGCGTGGCACTCGGGCCGATGACGAGGCCCTTGCCGCCCGAGCCGTCCACGGGCTTGACGACGAGCTCATCGAGCCGGTCGAGCACCTCCTCGCGCGCGTCGTCCTCCTCGAGCCGGTACGTGTCCACGTTGGCCACGATCGGCTCCTCGCCGAGGTAGTAGCGGATGAGGTCCGGGACGTAGGAGTAGACGAGTTTGTCGTCCGCGACGCCGTTGCCCACCGCGTTCGCGATCGTCACGCCGCCGGCGCGCGCCGCGTTCACGAGGCCCGGGCAGCCGAGCATCGAGTCCGAGCGGAACTGCAGCGGGTCGAGGAAGTCGTCGTCGATGCGCTTGTAGATCACGTCCACGCGCTGCTCGCCCGCCGTGGTGCGCATGTACACGCGGTTCCCGCGGCAGATCAGGTCGCGGCCCTCCACCAGCTCCACGCCCATGAGGCCCGCGAGCAGGGTGTGCTCGAAGTACGCCGAGTTGTACACGCCGGGGGTCAGGACCACCACGGTCGGCTCGTCCACGCCGGCGGGGGCGGTCTTGCGCAGGGTCGAGAGGAGCCGGCGCGGGTACTCCTCCACCGGGCGGATGGGCTGCTGGCTGAAAGCCTCCGGCAGGCCCTTGGCCATGGCGCGGCGGTTCTCGAGGACGTAGCTCACGCCCGAGGGGACGCGGACGTTGTCCTCGAGGACGCGGAAGGTGCCGGCGGCGTCGCGCACGATGTCGATGCCCGAGATGTGCACCCGGACGCCGCCGGCCGGCTCGAAGCCGTGCACCTGGCGGTGGAAGTGCTTGCTCGTGGTGATCAGCCGCCGCGGGACGACGCCGTCCGCGACCACGGCCATCTTCGAGTACACGTCGTTGAGGAAGGCCTCGAGCGCCCGGACCCGCTGGGCCACGCCCCGCTCGAGGACGTCCCAGTCTCCGGCGGAGATGATGCGCGGGACCAGGTCGAGCGGGAACGGCCGCTCCTCCCCCGCGTAGTCGAATGTGACGCCCTTGTCGAGGAAGGTGCGGGCCATCGAATCGGCCCGGGAGGTCACGTCGGTGAGGTCGAGTCCGGCGAGCGCCTGCGCGAGATGGCCGTAGCTGGGCCGCGCCGTCTGGCGGGGGGCGAACATCTCGTCGTACGCGCCGGTACGTTCGGCGGCGACGGAGTAGTCCTCGAAGAGATCCGACATAGGGGACAGCTTTTCACCAATCCGGCTCCGGCGCATATCGGGCCCCGGGACGGGGCGTGTCCGCCCGGCCGCCCGGGCTCGCACGCCCCTTCCGGGCCTGTCGGAGCGTGGTTGAATGGGCCGTGTGCCAACTCACAACCTGAGCCGCGACGAGGCTGCCGGGCGGGCGCGCCTGCTCGGCATCGACTCCTACCACGTCACCCTCGACCTCCGCCGTGCGGCCGATCCCGCAGCGGCAGCCTTCCCGACGACGAGCGTCATCGAGTTCCGGGCCGAGGCCGGCGCCGAGACCTTCGCGGACTTCCTCGGGGAGTCCGTGGACCGCCTGGTCCTCAACGGCCGTGCCCTCGACCCGGCCGCCGCCTATGACGGCGCCCGGATCCGGCTCACGGACCTCGCCGAGCGCAACCGCCTCGAGGTCACCGGGCACGCGCGGTACTCGCGCAGCGGCGAGGGCCTCCACCGCTTCGTGGACCCGGCCGACGGCGAGACGTACCTGTACACCCAGTGCGAGCCAGCGGACGCGCGCCGGTACTTCGCCAACTTCGAGCAGCCCGACCTGAAGGCGCGGTTCGCGTTCACGGTGCTCGCGCCGTCGTCGTGGGTAGTCAGCGCGAACGGCGAGCCGACGGCGCAGGCCGTCCCGCTCGAGGAGGACCCGGCCGCGGCACGCTGGGACTTCGCCCCGACGCCGCCCATGCCCACCTACCTCGCGGCGGTGCTCGCGGGCCCGTACCACCGCACGGCGGACGTCTGGACCGGCACGACGCGCGACGGCGCGACTCTCACCGTCCCGCTCGCCGCCTACTGCCGGGCGTCCCTCGCCGAGCACTTCGACGCCGGGCGCATCTTCGACCTCACCCGGCGCGGGCTGGACTTCTACCACTCGGTCTTCTCCCCCGCCTACCCGTGGGGGAAGTACGAGCAGGCCTTCGTGCCCGAGTACAACCTCGGCGCCATGGAGAACCCCGGGCTCGTGACCTTCACGGAGCAGTACGTGTTCGCCTCCCGCGCCGCGGACTCGCAGTACGAGGGACGCGCCAACACCCTCCTGCACGAGATGGCGCACATGTGGTTCGGCGACCTCGTGACCATGCGCTGGTGGGACGACCTGTGGCTCAAGGAGTCGTTCGCCGAGTACATGGGCACCCTCGCCGTGGACCGGGCCACGGGCTTCACGACGTCCTGGGTCAACTTCGCCAACCGCCGCAAGGCCTGGGCCTACCTCCAGGACCAGCTGCCCACGACCCACCCGATCGTGGCCCACATCGCCGACCTGGAGGCGGCGGAGCAGAACTTCGACGGCATCACGTACGCCAAGGGCGCCTCGGTGCTCAAGCAGCTCGTGGCGTACGTGGGCGAGGACGCCTTCCTGGCCGCCGCCCGCGACTACTTCGCCCAGCACGCCTACGGCAACACGACGCTCGAAGACCTCCTGGCAGCGCTCGAGCGGGCCTCGGGGCGGCCCCTGCAGGGCTGGGCCGCGGCGTGGCTCCAGACGGCGGGGCTGCCGGTCCTGGAGACGCTCGTCGAGCACGCCTCAGGGCACGACGGCGAGCGGCTCGCCCGGGTGGCCATCCGCCAGCGCGCCGTCGATCCCGTCACGGGGGTGCAGGCGCTGCGGCCGCACCGGCTCAAGGTCGGCCTCTACTCGCGCACGGACTCGGGAGCGATCGAGCGCACGGCGAGCATCCCGGTGGAGCTGCCGGCCGACGCGCCTGACGGCGTGACGGAAGTGCCGGAGCTCGAGGGCGTCCCGGCCCCCGACCTCCTCCTCGTCAACGACGAGGACCTGACGTACGCGAAGGTGCGCCTCGACGCCCGGTCCGAGGAGACTGTCCGCGACGCCCTCGGGGACATCGCCGACCCGCTCGCGCGCGCCCTCGCCTGGACGGCGCTGTGGCACGCGACGCGCGATGGCGAGATGCCCGCCGCGGACTACGTGGGGGCCGTGGAGCGCTTCGGAGCCGCCGAGACCACGGTGGGCGTCCAGCTGACCGTGCTCGACAACGCCCGCACGGCCATCGAGCGGTACACCCATCCGGAGGCGCGCGGCACCCTGCGCGAGGCCTACCTCGCCGCGGTCGCCCGCGCCCTGCTGGCCGCCGAGCCCGACTCCGACCAGCAGCTCGCGTGGGCCCGCGCCCTCGCTGCCGGCAGCAGGCACGGCGGCGGCCAGCACGCCCTGCTCCGGGGCCTCGTGGACGGCGCCGAGACCCTCTCCGGGCTCGCCGTGGACCAGGACCTGCGCTGGTCCCTGTGGCAGGCCCTCGCCGCCCAGGGCCGGGCCACGGCCGAGGAGCTGGACGCCGAGCTGGCCCGCGACCGTACCGCGAAGGGCAGCGTGGGGCACGCCCTGGCCATGGCGGCACGGCCCGTGCCAGAGGTGAAGGAGGACGCGTGGCGCGCCGTTGTGGACGGCGACGGGCTCTCCAACGACCTCCTGGGGGCCACCGTGGCCGGCTTCATGCTCGGCCCCGAGGAGCTGCGGCTGCCGTTCCAGGACCGCTACTTCTCGATGCTCACGCGGGTGTGGGCCGAACGGTCGCAGGAGATCGCGACTCGGCTCGTGGCCGGCC
This sequence comes from Sinomonas sp. RB5, assembly GCF_054063535.1. Classification (NCBI taxonomy): domain Bacteria; kingdom Bacillati; phylum Actinomycetota; class Actinomycetes; order Micrococcales; family Micrococcaceae; genus Sinomonas; species Sinomonas sp. RB5. The sequence continues at coordinate 24,915 of NZ_JBSSGJ010000005.1, read as the reverse complement.
TCTATCCTGCCGGCTCGTCCCTCGGTGCGCACCAGGACCCCCAGGACCATCCCGTGCTCGGCCGCACGGACGCGTGGCTCGCGGAGCATGCCGACGCGCCGGCGGCGCTGCGGCGGCTCGTCATCGAGGCCCGCGACCATCTGCAGCGTGCCCTCGTGGCACAGGCTCGTTCCCGCAAGGGGTAGCTGGCCCAGCACCGGGATAGCCGGCTCTGCCGGCCGGGCGCACGACGGCGACCACTCGCCGTCGTGCGCCCGGCCACCCGTGCGGGGTGAGACGACGGGGGGCGCCTACGGGACGCGGTGCAGCCAGGCGTGCGTGGCGAACTTGCGCTCGGCGAGGGCCCGGGCGTCCACGAGCGACTCCTCGGACAGGGCCACGCGGCGGGCGCCGTAGCGGGACTCGAAGGTGCCCATCATCGCCTCGAAGATGTCCGCGCGCTCCATGCCCGTCTGCCGCTTGAGCGGGTCGACCCTCTTCTGCGCGCTCGCGATGCCCTTGTCCGAGATCTTCTCCCGCCCGATGCGCAGGACCTCGGTCATCTTCACAGCGTCGATGTCGTAGCTCATGGTCACGTGGTGGAGCATCGCGCCGTTGCCGAGCCGCTTCTGGGCGGCACCGCCGATCTTGCCGGCGTGCGTGGCGATGTCGTTGAGCGGCTTGTAGAAGGCCGAGACGCCCACCTTCGCGAGGGCCTCCATGACCCAGGCATCGAGGAACGGGTAGGACTCGGCGAAGGAGAGCCCGTCCACGAGCGAGGTCGGCAGGTAGAGGGAGTACGTGACGCAGTTGCCGGCCTCCATGAACATGGCACCGCCGCCGGAGATCCGGCGCACCACCGTCACGCCGTGCTTCTCGACCCCGTCCGGGTCCACCTCATTGCGGTAGGACTGGAAGGTCCCGATCACCACGGAGCGTTCGTCCCAGTCCCACAGGCGCAGGGTCGGGTTGCGCCGGCCCTCCCCGACCTCCCGGGTGAGGACCTCGTCCAGGGCGACGTTCTCGGTGATCGACAGGGTGCTCGGCGGGATGACCTCCCAGTCGTGGTCGGCCCAGGTGGTCGCGTGCCCGAGGGCGCGGCGGACCGCCACGGCCACGGAATCGGGGTCGAACCCGAACATCACGGCCGAGGGGCCCACGGCCTCGGCGACGGCTTCGCTGATGGCCGTGTTCGGTGCGTGCGTGGACAGGCCGAGGAGGGCCTCGTTGATGTCCGCGAGGGCCTCGTCCGGCTCGAGGAAGAAGTCCCCATTGATGCTCGCCCAGGTGATGACGTCGCCGTCGACCGCGAGGTCGGCGACCACGAGTTTGCCGCCCGGAACCTTGAATTCACCGTGATAGTCCGTCACGGCTCCAGCGTAGACCCGTTCTGCGAGGGCCCGTCCTGGGACAGCCCGAGAGGGGCCCGGACACGGCGAAGGCGCCGTCCCGAGGGACGGCGCCTTCGTCGTGGCAGTGGCCTGCGGCTGGTGAACCAGTCGGGTCAGGCCTTCTTGCCGAAGTTCTTGAAGCGCGCGTTGAAGCGCTCGACGCGGCCGGCCGAGTCCATGATGCGCTGCTTGCCCGTGTAGAACGGGTGCGACTCGGAGGAGACCTCGACGTCGATGACGGGGTAGGTGTTGCCGTCCTCCCACTCGATCGTCTTGTCCGAGGAGACCGTGGAGCGGGTGAGGAACTTCTTGCCGGAGGCGAGGTCGTTGAAGACGACGAACTCGTACGACGGGTGGATATCAGACTTCACAATGGGCCCTTTGCTAGCGCCCCTGGATTTTGCCAGAGGCCAGGTGTGAACGCCCTCCCGGTTGGAGGGCCAGCAGTCAATGTTACCAGCTCAGCGGGCTCTCAGCTCCCAGAACGCCACGGCGCTCGCGGCCGCCACGTTGAGCGAGTCCACGCCGGGCCGCATGGGGATCTTCACGGCGAGGTCGGCGGCCTCGAGCGTCTCGGGGGCGATCCCCGCGCCCTCGGTCCCGAGCACGAGCGCGAGCCGGTCGATGCGGCGGGCGGCGAGCTCGTCGACGTCGACCGCGTCCTCGGCGAGCTCGAGGGCGGCGACGGTGAAGCCGAGCCGCCTGAGCTCCCCGATGCCGCCGGGCCAGGAGTCCAGCCTGGCCCACGGGACTTGGAAGACGGTGCCCATGCTCACCCGGATGCTGCGGCGGTACAGGGGGTCGCCGCAGCGCGGGGTGACGAGGACGGCGTCGATGCCGAGCGCGGCGGCGGAGCGGAAGATCGCGCCGACGTTGGTGTGGTCCACGATGTCCTCGAGGACGGCGACCCGGCGGGCGCCGGCGAGGAGCTCGTCGACCGGCACGGGGGCTGGCCGGTGCATCGCGGCCATCGCGCCGCGGTGCAGGTGGAAGCCGGTGATCTCCTCGAGCAGCGCCGGCGTTCCCACGTACGCGGGAACGTCCGGGTAGGCGGCCAGCACGTCGGCGAGGCCGTCGAGCCACTTCTCGGCCAGGAAGAAGGAGCGCGGGCGGTGCCCGGCCGCGAGCGCGCGGCGCAGCACGCGGGAGGACTCGGCGATGTAGAGGCCCTCGGCAGGCTCGCGCAGGGTGCGCAGGCGCACGTCCGTCAGGCTCGTGTAGTCGGCGATCCGGGGATCCTGGGCCGAGGCCAGCCGGACGATCTGCTGTTCCTCCCCCTGGGGCGCGTCAGGCATTGAAGAGCTTGGCGAGCAGGTTCACGAGCGCCACGACGCCGAGGATCACGATCACGATCCGTAGCACCAGGGGCTTCATGCGCCGGCCGATGCCCGCGCCGAGGAACCCGCCGAGCGTCGAGCCGACCGCGATGAGCAGCACCGCGAGCCAGTTGATGCGGTCGAACGCGAACAGGAGGTAGGCCACAGCGGCGACGAGGTTCACCACGAGGCTCAGGACGACCTTGATCGCGTTGGACTGCTGGAGCGTTCCGTGGAAGAAGATGCCGAGCACGCCCATGAGCAGCACGCCCTGCGCGGCCGTGAAGTAGCCGCCGTACACGCCGATCAGGAACACCAGCAGGTACAGGATGAACGGGACCTTCTGCAGGTCCGCCTGCTCGGGCGTGATGTGCTCGAGCGCCTGGCGCGCCTTGGCCCACGCGGACAGGCGGGGCTGGAAGATCACGAGCAGGATCGCGATCACGATCAGCACCGGGGCGACGAACCCGAACACGCTCTCGGGCAGGTGCAGGAGCAGGAACGCGCCGAGCAGTCCGCCCACGAGCGAGACCGGCAGGAGCTTCAGGAGCGTGCGCTTGGCGCTGACGGCCTCCCGACGGTACCCGTAGGCGCCCGAGAAGCCCCCGGCCACCAGGCCCATCGCGTTCGAGATGATCGAGTTGACGGGGCTGTAGCCGAGGGCGACGAGGACCGGGAACGTCACGAGCGAGCCCGAGCCGACGATCGTGTTGATCGTGCCGGCCCACAGGCCCGCGAGGAAGATGAGGACGTCCCCCCAGAAGCCCATCACGCGCGCGGCGCGGCCGCAGCACCGGCAGTGGCGGTGCCCTGCGCCGCAGCGCCGTCCTTGGCCGTGGCCGTGTAGCGGCCGTCCTGGGCGCGCACGTCGAGCGGCAGACCGAAGGTCGCGCTCAGGTTCTCCTCGGTGAGCGTGGAGGCGATCGGCCCGGCGGCCACCACGGTGCCCTCGCGCAGCAGGAGCGCGTGGGTGAAGCCCGGCGGCACCTCCTCGAGGTGGTGTGTGACGAGCACGACGACGGGCGCGGCGTCGTCCTGGGCGAGGTCGGAGAGCTTGTACACGAGCTCCTCGCGGCCACCGAGGTCGAGGCCGGCCCCGGGCTCGTCGAGCAGGAGCAGCTCGGGGTCGGTCATGAGCGCGCGGGCGATCTGGACCCGCTTGCGCTCCCCCTCCGAGAGCGAGGCGAACACCCGTCCGAGGAGCGGGCCCATGCCCCACTCGTTCAGGAGGCGGAAGGCGCGGCGCTCGTCGTCCTTCTCGTAGCGCTCGAGCCACCGCCCGGTCACGCCGTATGCGGCGGTGACGACGACGTTGAGGACCTTCTCGCCCTCGGGGATCTGGTTGGCCAGGGCCGCGGACGACAGGCCGATGCGCGGGCGCAGCTCGAAGACGTCCACCTTGCCCATCGTCTCGTCGAGGATGTCGACGCGGCCGCTGCTCGGGTGCAGGCGCGCCGCCGCCAGCGACAGGAGTGTGGTCTTGCCGGCGCCGTTCGGGCCCAGGACGACCCAGCGCTCCCCCTCATTCACCTGCCAGTCGATGCCGTCCAGCAGCTTCTTCGTCCCGCGGACGACGCTGACCCCAGACAGCTGGAGAACATTGCTCATGGCCTCTGACACTAGTCCAGATGCTTCGCTCTCGGCGAACCGCGCCCGCCCGGGCCCGCCGGGGCCGGGCCGCGGCGGCCCTCGGTAGAATGTGGGCTTATGCCAGCACACTTCGCCGCAGTCCTCCATGCCGTCACGCTCACCGACGACGACGCGGCCGCGGCCGCCCGCGCCCTCGAGGGGGCAGGGGCCGCCGTCGGGCCGTTCGAGCGCCCGGCAGGAGGGGACGGGGACGGCCGCTACGCCGTGCTCACCGCGGAGGTGAAGCTCGACGCCGGCCACGCGCCCGCCGCGCGGGCCGCGCTGGCGGGGCTCGGGATCGGTGCGGCGCTCGTCCCGGCCGGGCTCCGCGAGGCCGAGCGGAAGCTGCTCATCATGGATGTCGACTCGACGCTCATCCAGCAGGAGGTCATCGAGCTCCTCGCGGACTACGCGGGCAAGCGCGAGGAGGTCACCGCCGTCACCGAGGCCGCCATGCGCGGCGAGCTCGACTTCGCGCAGAGCCTGCACGCGCGCGTCGCGACCCTCGCGGGCCTTCCGGAGGACGTCATCGCGAAGGTGCGCGACGCCGTCGTGCTCTCCCTCGGCGCCGAGGACCTGATCGAGGCGTTCCACGCCGGCGGCCACCTCGTGTGCGTGGTCTCGGGCGGGTTCGAGCAGATCCTCACCCCGCTCGCCGAGCGCCTAGGGCTGGACCACTGGCGCGCCAACGAACTCGAGGTGGCCGATGGCAAGCTCACGGGCCGGGTGCTCGGCGAGGTCGTGGACCGCGCGGTCAAGGAGCGCATGCTGCGCGAGTGGGCGGCCCAGCACGGGATCGCCCTCGAGCACTGCATCGCCGTGGGCGACGGGGCGAACGACCTCGACATGCTCGCCGCTGCCGGCCTCGGGGTGGCGTTCAACGCCAAGCCGAAGGTCCGCGCGGAGGCCGACGCCGCCGTCGACCTCCCCTACCTCGACGTGGTGCGCCACCTCGCGGGGGTGTGACCCCTCAACGCGACGGAGGCGACTCCTGAACGCCACGGACGTGACTCCTCAACACAGCGGACGTGACTCCTCAACGCAGCGGACGTGGCTCCTCGAGGTTGAGGAGTCACGTCCGCGTGGTTGAGGGGGCAGGTCCGCTGAGCGGCCGGGCCCGGAAGTGCGTCAGGCCTGGAAGTGCCCGGCCCCGCCCACGTACTCGGTGTGGCCCGTCGGCACGTCCGCGGTGACCATCTTGGCCACCTCGGCCCCGAACTCCTCGACGGAGTACAGCTTGCCGGCGGCCTCGCGGCGGGACTCGATCGCCCCGGGGGCGGCTCGCTCGAGGAGCGTGGCGGTGATGGTGCCCTCGATCATGTCGCCGGAGACGACCACGAACGTGATGCCCTTCTCCTCGAGCCACGGGACGAGCTCGCGGAGGGCCGTCTCGCCGGCGCGCTTGGACCGGGCCACGGGCTCGTAGGCATCCATCGTCTGGACCGAGTCGATGAAGTGGGCCTGGTGGCTCGTGACGAACACGACGCGCGAGCCGGGCTTCATCCGCTCCGCGGCGGCCTTGAGCATCGACACCTGGGCGTCCCGGTTGAGCCGGAGCGCGTAGTCCTCGCCGAGGCCGGACTCCATGCCGCCCGAGGCGTTGAGAACCAGGATGTCGAGGGAGCCGAAGGCGTCGACGGCAGCCTGGGCGAGCGCGTCGACGTCCGCCTCGTTGGTCAGATCCCCGCCGACCGCGATCGCGCGGCCGCCCGCGGCCTCGATCTCGGCGACCACCTTGTTGGCGCGCGGCGCCTTCTGGCGGTAGTTGACGACGACGGCCGCCCCCTCGCCGGCGAGGACCTTGGCCGTCGCGGCGCCGATCCCTCGCGACGACCCCGTGACGATCGCGGCCTTGTTGTCCAGGACTCCCATGCGTGCTCCCCTTCGTCTGCTCCGGCCACTTTGTGTGACCTCGCCAAGTTTTCGGTGACTGCGCTCCATCATGCCAGCCCAGAAGCGGCCGGGCCGTTGTCGGAACCCTCCAACAACGCCCCGGCCTGCGCGCCGCGCGCGGCGAGGAGCCGCTAGTGGCCCATGCCGAGGCCGCCGTCGACGGGGATGACCGCCCCCGAGATGTAGGCGGCCTCGTCGCTCGCGACCCAGCGGACCACGTCGGCGACCTCGTCGGCGTCGGCGAACCGGCCGGCGGGCACCCGGGAGAGGTAGTCCTTCTGGGTCTCCTCCGGCAGCTCGGCGGTCATGTCGGTCTTGATGAAGCCCGGCGCCACGACGTTCGCGGTGATCCCCCGCGAGCCGAGCTCACGGGTCAGCGACCGCGCGAGGCCCACGAGGCCGGCCTTCGAGGCGGAGTAGTTGATCTGGCCGGGGGCCCCGTACAGGCCCGAGACCGAGGAGATGAGGACCACGCGGCCCTTGCGCAGGCGGATCATGCCCTTGGACGCGCGCTTGACGACGCGGAACGCGCCGGTGAGATTCGTGTCGAGGACGGAGGTGAAGTCCTCCTCGCTCATGCGCAGCAGGAGGGTGTCCTTGGTGATGCCCGCGTTGGCGACGAGGACCTCCACGGGGCCGTGGGCCTCTTCGACCGCCTTGAAAGCGGCGTCGATACTGGCCTCGTCCGTCACGTCGGCCTGGACGCCGAGGATGCCCTCGGGCAGCTCGCCCGCGGTCCGGTAGGTCACGGCGACCTTGTCGCCGTTCGCGAGGAACGCCTTGGCGATCGCGAGGCCGATGCCCCGGTTGCCTCCGGTGACGAGGACGCTGCGGGGGGACGGTGCTTCCGAGCTCACTGACGCTCCTAGGGAAGAAGGGAGGACGCCGCTGGTCGGCGCCGGTTCAGGGTGCATCCTAGCCAAATTGGCCGGTGCCCGCCGTGGTGGGAGAATGGGCCTGCTGGGAGTGTGATGACGAGAGAACAACACGGCCGCGAGGCCAGCGACAGGTACGGCGAGTACGCCGTGGACGGTGCCGAGGGCGCCCCCGAGGTCCACAGCATCACGTCCGCCGCGCCCGGGCACAGCGTGGACATGCGCCAGCGCATGGTCCGCTACGCGGTGGCCATGGGCATCCGCGTGGTCTGCATCGTCGCCCTGTTCTTCCTCGACGGCTGGTTCAAGCTCATCGCCGTCGCCGGCGCCGTCTTCCTGCCCTGGGTCGCCGTGGTAATCGCCAACGCCCAGACCAAGGGCGAGGAGTACGACAGCGAGCTCATGGACCACATCTCCTACGGCGAGCTCGACGCGGGCCGCCCCGAGGACGCAGACCCCGCCGCGTCACCGGCACCGCACGGCGAGACGATCCTCGGGGAGACGGTCGACGACGATCCGGACCGCGAGGAACCAGCCGGACAGGACCAGGACGGCAGCGCGGCCCCGCGCAGGACCGGCTCCGAGTCCCCGGAGGCCGGCGCCGCATGAGCCTGTTCAGCCTCCTGCCCGGCGACTCCGGGCTCCCCGAGGCACCCCTCTGCTCCCGCAAGGGCTGCCGGGCGCCGGCGCTCTGGCGCCTTCTGTGGAACAACCCCAGGATCCACACGCCCGAACGCCGCAAGACCTGGCTGGCGTGCGCCGAGCACCGAGGCTGGCTCGAGGACTACCTGCGCACCCGCCTGCTCTGGCGCGAGACCCTGCCGCTGACGGAAGCATCTTCTCCATGTACCGATTCCTGATCTCCCGGCGATGGCTCACCTATCTGGGGCTGGCCATCGTGTTCGCGATCGCCTGCGTCCTCCTGAGCCGCTGGCAGATGGCGCGCCTCGACGAGGCCAAGGCCAACGTGGACCTGGTCACCCGGAACTATGACGCCCCGCCCGTCCCGTTCGCCCAGGCTGCGCCCGACTTCACGTCGCTGCCCTCGGACAGCGAGTGGAAGCAGGTCTCGCTCCACGGCTCGTACGACACGGCCCAGACCCGGGTGGTGCGGAACCGGCCCAATTCGGGCCAGCCCGGCTACGAGGTGGTCGTGCCGTTCAGGGTCGACTCCGGCCAGACGGTGATCGTGGACCGCGGCTGGCTGCCGATCGGCAACAAGGAGGCCGGGAGGCCGGACTCTGTCCCGGCGCCCCCCGCAGGCGAGGCGACCGTCGTCGTGCGACTGCGCCCGAGCGAGCCCGCCCTGGACCGCGGCGCGCCGGACGGCCAGCTCGCCTCGATCGACCTGCCCACCTACGCCCAGCAGCTGCCCTACCCCGTGCTCACCGGCGCGTACGGCCTCCTCGCAAGCGAGAATCCCGCCCCGCCCCAGGCCGCCCCGGCCTCGCTGCCCAAGCCGGCGCCGGACGAGGGCATGCACCTCTCCTACGCGCTCCAGTGGCTCGCCTTCGCGGTCCTGATGTTCATCGGCTTCGGCTACGCGGCACGCCAGCAGGCCCGCAACGACGCCATCGACGCGGCAGCCGATGCCGCCGAGGCCGCCGAACTCGCCGAGCTCGACGCCCAGCAGCCGGAGGACGCCGCGGAGGGCGCCGGGGCCGGGGGGCACTCCCACCGCCGCGACGAGGCCCGCCGCGCCGCCGACGCGGCCGCCGCGCGCGCCGCACGGTTCGCCCCGCGCAGGAAGCGCCGGCCCACGGCCGAGGAAGAAGAGGACGCGATCCTCGACGCGCAGGGCTTCCGCTGATGCCGCACGACGACGCTGCCTCCGGCGGCGACGGGCCCGCCGTCGCCCGTGTCCGCGCGGCACTGGCCGCCGCCGGCCTGCCGGACACCGTGCGCACCTTCGACGACGAGGTACCCACCGCCGCCGCAGCGGCCGGGGTCCTCGGCTGCGACCTCGGCGCGATCGCCAACAGCCTCGTGTTCGAGCTCGACGGCGCCCCGCTGCTCATCCTCGCGAGCGGGGCCGGGCGCGTCGACACGAAGCTCGTCGCCGAGCGCCTCGGCTCGGGCCGGATCCGACGCGCCTCGCCCGGCTTCGTGCTCGCGCACACCGGCCAGCGCGTGGGCGGCGTGGCGCCCGTGGGCCATCCCGAGCCGCTGCGCACGCTCCTCGACACGCACCTCGCGGCGTATCCGACCCTGTGGGCCGGCGCCGGGGACCACCGCTCGATGCTGTCGATCTCCTACGAGGACCTGGCCCGGGTGACGGGCGCCCGGCCGCTCGAGGTGCGGTAGCCCCCAGGCCTCTCAGGCGAGGGTGATGAGGTCCAGGTAGTCCGCGCTCCACAGGTCCTCGACGCCGTCGGGCAGGAGGACCACCCGCTCGGGGTTGAGCGCCTCGACCGCACCCTCGTCGTGGCTGACCATGACCACGGCGCCCTTGTACGTCTTCAGCGCACCGAGGATCTCGCGCCGGCTCGCCGGGTCGAGGTTGTTGGTCGGCTCGTCGAGGAGCAGCACGTTGGCGCTCGAGGCGACGATCGTGGCCAGGGCGAGGCGGGTCTTCTCCCCGCCGGAGAGGACGCCCGCGGGCTTGTCGACGTCGTCGCCGGTGAACAGGAACGAGCCGAGGATCCCGCGGACATCCGCGTCGCCCAGGTGGTCCGGCGCCGCGCGGCGCATGTTCTCCAGGACCGTGCGGTCGTGGTCGAGCGTCTCGTGCTCCTGGGCGTAGTAGCCGACCTTGAGCCCGTGGCCCTGCCTGACCTCCCCGGTGTCCGGGGTGTCGATGCCGGCGAGCATGCGCAGGAGCGTGGTCTTGCCCGCGCCGTTGAGGCCAAGGATGACGACGCGCGAGCCGCGGTCCACCGCGAGGTCCACGTCGGTGAAGATCTCCAGCGAGCCGTAGGACTTGGACAGGCCCTCCGCGGTGAGCGGGGTCTTGCCGCACGGCGCGGGCTCCGGGAAGCGCAGCGCGGCCACCCGGTCCGCCACCCGCTCCTCCGCGACGCCTGCCAGCAGCCGCTCCGCCCGCTTGGCCATGTTCTGGGCGGCGACAGCCTTGGTGGCCTTCGCCCGCATCTTGTTGGCCTGGTCGAGGAGCACCTGGGCCTTCTTCTCCGCGTTCGCGCGCTCGCGCCGGCGGGCGCGCTCATCGGTCTCGCGCTGGGCGAGGTAGCGCTTCCAGCCCATGTTGTAGATGTCGATCACGGCGCGGTTCGCGTCGAGGTGGAAGACCTTGTTCACCGTGGCCTCGAGCAGCTCGACGTCGTGGGAGATGACGATGAGGCCGCCCTGGTGCGCCTTGAGGAAGTCCCGCAGCCAGGCGATCGAGTCGGCGTCGAGGTGGTTGGTGGGCTCGTCGAGGAGCAGGGTGTCAGCGCCCGAGTAGAGGATGCGGGCCAGCTCGACGCGGCGGCGCTGGCCGCCGGAGAGCGTCCGGAGCGGCTGGTTGAGGATGCGGTCCGGCAGGGCGAGGTTCGCCGAGATGGCGGCCGCCTCGGCCTCCGCGGCGTAGCCGCCGCCGGCGAGGAACTCGGCTTCGAGCCGGTCGTACCGGGCCATCGCCTTGCGCTGGACCTCTGCATCCTCACTCGCCATGTCCGCCTGCGCGGCGCGCAGCTTGCGCACCACCACATCAAGCCCGCGCGCCGAGAGGATGCGGTCCCGGGCGAGCTGCTCCATGTCCGGGGTGCGGGGGTCCTGCGGGAGGTACCCGATCTCACCGGCTCGGGTCACGGTGCCGGCCGCGGGCAGCCCCTCCCCCGCGAGCACGCGGGTGAGGGTCGTCTTGCCCGCGCCGTTGCGTCCCACGAGGCCGATCTTGTCTCCCTTGTCGATCCGGAAGCTCACCTCGTCCATGAGGAGGCGTGCGCCGGCGCGCAGTTCGAGATTGGAGACAGTGATCACTTCGGGACGGGCCTTTCGGGGGGAGCCGGCCCGGACATGGGCCTCATCCCATGGTATCGGCCTTGGCGGGCTCCTCCTGACGCGCTGCGAGCCGCTCCCGCTGGGGCACGACGACGTACTTGGGGTCCAGGGTCGAGGCACGGCCGGCCTCGAAGATCCCGAAGCGGAGCAGCGCCGACCCCGCAGCCACGGCCAGGCCGCTCACCGCACTGACCACGCGCGAGGACCGGCCGCCGAGGGCGATTCCGACCGCGCCGCCCACGGTGAGGGCCTTCGACAGCCGCAGCAGCGTCCCTGCCCGGCCCTGGTGGAAGGTCTCCGCGGAGAGCCTGCCGCTGCGCTCCATGGCGAAGCTCATCGCGGTCTCGACGGCCGCACCGCCGATCGCCATCCGGCGGGCCGGCCCGGCCTCGGCCAGGGGCGAGAGCGCCGCGCCGATGCCGCCCGCCGATGCGGCCGCGGATCCGGCGAACACGAACGGCATCACCGCGTGGGCGTCGTGCCACGTGGGCACGGCCGTGTCCGAGACGAGCACCGCGGTGTAGGTCGCGACCGCCGAGCCGGCGATCCCCGCGCCGATGCCCGCGGCCTTGCCGGCGCGCGGGAAGATGCCGAGGACGTCGGCCGCCGCGCTGGCGCCGGCCAGCGGCCCGTAGACGGAGAGGATCCACGAGCCGACGCTCATGGGCGAGGTGGGCTTGGCGACGCGCAGCATGTTGAGGAAGCGCTCCGGACGCCCCAGGTCATGCACGAGGGCGGCCACCGAGGCGGAGATCGCGGTGAGGGCCGTGAGCTTCGCGGCGCGCTCGAGGCGCGGCCGGCCGGTGTGCTGGGCGCCCGCGGCCAGGATCGACGACGCCCCCGCGAGGCCGCCGGCGAAGATGTAGCCCGCGATGTCCAGGGCCTCCCAGGTCGGCTCCTTGAGGATGGGGCGCCCGTAGTAGGAGATGAACTCCTCGGTGCGGCGGCGGCGCGGGCTCACTTGCGGCCTCCCCAGAAGACGAGGGCAGCCCCGGCGAGGAGGCCTGCCGCGGCGCCGGCGGCACGCTTCCACATCGCGGGGAGGTCCCGCGTGGTCACGATCGGGTCCGGCGGCAGGCCGTAGGTCTCGGGCTCGTCGAGCAAGAGGAAGAACGCGCCGTCTCCGCCCACTCCGTTCTCGGGATCGCGGCCGTAGAGCTGGGCGCCCGCCTCGCCGCGCTCGTGCAGCTCGGCGAGGCGGGCGTCCGCGCGCTCGCGCAGCTCGTCCAGCTCGCCGTACTGGATGGACTTGGTGGGACACGCCTTGGCGCACGCCGGCTCCTCGCCGACCTCGAGCCGGTCGTAGCACATGGTGCACTTGAAGGCCCGGCCGTCGTCCTTGCGCTGGTCGATCACCCCGTAGGGGCAGGCGGACACGCAGTACCCGCATCCGTTGCAGATGTCCTGCTGGACGACGACGGTGCCGTGCTCGGTGCGGAAGAGCGCGCCGGTGGGGCAGACGTCGAGGCACGCCGCGTGCGTGCAGTGCTTGCACACGTCGGAGGACATGAGCCACTTGACGCCGTCGTGGCCGCCCTGGTCGGTGGCCGGGACCTGCTTCTCGATGAAGGCCACGTGGCGCCACGTGTCGGCTCCGAGGGCGGAGGTGTTGTCGAACGACTCCCCGGTGAGCTCGAGGTTCGAGTCGGCCGGGACGCTGTTCCACTCCTTGCACGCGACCTCGCAGGCCTTGCACCCGATGCACAGGCTCGTGTCCGTGAAGAAGCCCTTGCGCGGAACCCCGACGGTGGGCATGCCCAGCGATGTCACGCTCATTTCCTGATTCCCTCCAGCCCGGTGTTCTCGTCAATTCCCGCGCGCCGCCGGTACTCCTCGACCAGGGCCAGCAGATCCTTCCCGCGCGGCCGGCGGCCGGGGCGGATGTCGACCGTGAGGGCCTTGACCTCCTGGATGTGCACGTTGGGGTCCATCGCGATCGAGGAGAGCTCGTTCATCGCATCGCCCTTGCTCAGCCCGTTCGGGCCCCAGTGGTACGGCATGCCGATCTGGTGGGCGGTGCGGCCGCCCACGACGAGCGGCCGCATGCGGTCGGTGACGAGGACCCTGGCCTCGATCGCCCCTCGGGCCGAGACCAGCGTGGCCCAGCCCTTGTGGGTGAGCCCGCGCTCGGCCGCAAGCGCGGGCGAGACCTCGCAGAAGCTCTCGGGCTGCAGTTCGGCGAGGTAGGGCAGCCAGCGGGTCATCGCGCCGGCCGTGAAGTGTTCCGTGAGCCGGTAGGTCGTCAGCACGTAGGGGTAGACCTCGGCCCCGGGCTCGCGGCCGCTGGGGTGGTAGCGGTTGCCCTCGCGCGGGAGGAGCTTCCTCAGCGGGTTCCGGCCCTGGCCGTAGAGCTCATTCTCGAACGGCGATTCCTGCGGCTCGTAGTGGGTGGGGATCGGACCGTCGGACAGTCCGGCCGGGGCGTACAGCCACCCCTTCCCGTCCGCCTGCATGATGAACGGGTCCGTGCCGGAGAGGGCGTCCGGCCCGCGGGCGCCCTCCGGCGGCCTGTAGCTCGGCGGCTTGGTGGGCTCGAAGTCGGGGACGTCGCCGCCGGTCCACTTGCCGGCGTCCTCGTCCCACCAGATGAGCTTCTTCCGCTCGCTCCACGGGCGCCCCTCGGGGTCCGCGGACGCCCGGTTGTACAGCTCGCGGCGGTTCGCCGGCCAGGCCCAGCCCCATTCGAGGCCCGCGGGGGTCTGCTCCTGGTGGGGCTTGCGCCGGGCTGCCTGGTTGACGCCGTCGGCCCTGACGCCGCAGTAGATCCAGCACCCGCACGTCGTCGAGCCGTCGTCCTTGAGCTCGGTGTAGGCCGAGAGCGGGGAGCCGTCGGGGCCGGCCCCGTTGATCTCGGCGAGCACGCCCTCCGCGTCGGGCTCGTCCTGGGGACCGCCGTGCGGATAGTCCCACGTGAGGTCGAGGACGGGGCGGTCGGCCTCGTCGGGCGAGTCCGCGAGGAGCGCCCGGATGCGGTTGCCCAGGTGCCAGACGAACCAGAGGTCGCTCCGGCGGTCGGCCTCGGGTTCAACGGCCTGGTCACGCCACTGGAGGAGGCGGTTGGTGTTGGTGAAGCTGCCGGCCTTCTCGGTGTGGGCGGCCGCAGGGAAGAAGAAGACCTCCGTGGCGATGTCCTCCGTGCGCAGCTCCCCGGTGGCGATCTCGGGGCCGTCCTTCCACCAGGTGGCGCTCTCGATCTGGGAGAAGTCGCGCACCACGAGCCAGTCGAGCTTCGACATCCCCATCCGCTGGAGGTGGGTGTTGGCCGAGCCCACGGCGGGGTTCTCGCCGAAGAGGAAGTAGCCCTTGCAGGTCCCCTCGAGCTGGGCGTCGACCGTGTCGTAGGTGCTGTGGCTGCCCGTGATCCGCGGCAGGTAGTCGAAGCAGAAGTCGCTCTCCGCCGTCGCGGCGTCCCCCCACCACGCCTTCAGCAGGCTGACCATGTAGGAGCGCGAGTTGCCCCAGAAGCCTGCTTTGGGCGAGTCCGCCTCGATGTAGGAGTCGAGGTCGAGGTGGTGCTCCGCGTGCGGGCTGGGGAGGTAGCCGGGGAGGAGGTCGTAGAGGGTCGGGATGTCGCTCGAGCCTTGGATGCTCGCGTGGCCGCGCAGGGCCATGATCCCGCCCCCGGGGCGGCCGATGTTCCCGAGCAGCAGCTGCAGCACCGAGGCGGTGCGGATGTACTGCGTCCCCGTGGTGTGCTGGGTCCAGCCGACGGCATAGGCGAAGGCGGTGGTGCGCTCGCGGCCGGAGTTGGCGGTGATCGCCTCGGCGACCTCGCGGAAGAGGTCCTGCGGCACACCGCACACCCGCTCCACCATCTCCGGGGTGTAGCGGGAGTAGTGGCGCTTGAGGACCTGGAAGACGCAGCGCGGATCCTGCAGGGTCGTGTCGCTGCGCCACTCGCCGGTCACCGACGCGCCGCCGGACCCGTGTGACTGGGCGTGCGAGGCCGCGCCCACCGAGCTTCCGCCTTGGAAGTCCGAGTCGCGCTCGCCCGAGGACGGTGCGGCGTATCCGCCCTGGTACTGCCACGAATCGGTGTTGTAGGCGCGGTTCTCCGGGTCGAAGCCCGAGAAGAGCCCGTCGAGGTCCTCGGTGTCCTGGAAGTCCTCCGAGAGGAGGGTGGCCGCGTTGCTGTAGGCCACGACGTAGTCGTGGAAGTAGGCGTCGTGCTCGAGCACCCAGTTGATGAGCCCGCCGAGGAACGCGATGTCGCTGCCGGCCCGGAGGGGCACGAAGGTGTCCGCCATGGCGCTGGTGCGGGAGAACCGGGGGTCCACATGGATGATCTTCGCCCCGCGCTCCTTGGCCTCCATGACCCACTGGAAGCCCACCGGGTGCGCCTCGGCGAAGTTGGAGCCCTGGATGATGATGCAGTCTGCGTTCGCGAGGTCCTGGAGGTAGGTGGTCGAGCCGCCCCGGCCGAAGCTCGTGCCGAGGGCGGCTACGGTCGAGCTGTGGCAGACGCGCGCCTGGTTCTCGACCTGGACGACGCCGAGGGCAGTGAAGAGCTTCTTGATGAGGTAGTTCTCCTCATTGTCCAGCGTGGCGCCGCCGAGGCTCGCGATGCCCAGCGTGCGGCGCGTGCGGCGTCCCTGGGACTCCCACTCCCAGGTGTCCCGGCGCGTGTCGACCACCCGCTGCGCGACCATGTCCATGGCCGTCGCGAGATCCAGCCGTTCCCACTCCGTCCCGTGCGGGCGCCGGTAGAGCACGTACTTCTCGCGGGCGTCGCCCGTAGTGAGCTGGAGCGAGGCCGAGCCCTTGGGGCAGAGCCGGCCGCGGCTGATCGGCGAGTCCGGGTTCCCCTCGATCTGGATGACCTTCTCGTCCTTGACGTAGACCTTCTGGGCGCATCCCACCGCACAGAAGGGACAGACCGAGTCCACGACCCGGTCCGCCGTGTCGGTGCGCGCCCGCAGATTCTCGGTGGCACGGGATTTCGCCGCGGCATGCCGCCCCGTGGGGTCGTGGTCCAGGAACTGGCGCAGTACGGGCCACTCGAGCGGACGTGCCATGGGAAACCCCTCCCGGTCGCAGTGCCATCGCTGCGTGACCGGCATCACGCGGCGGACGGGAGCCATACTAGCCCCGCCCCCTCCATGCCCCGCCAGAGGCCAGGTCAATCAGGCGTGTTCGGCGTGGACCAGCAGCCGCTCATCCCCGTCGATGGCCGAGAGGGCGAGCTCCTTGTATCCGACGGAGTCGAAGAGCACCGTGATCCTGTCCGGCTCGACCCCCATCACCAGGCCGGCGCCCCAGTCCCGGTGGCGGACGGGGTCCTGCATCGACCAGCCCTCCGGGACGTTGGCCTCGTGCTCGCGGGCCTGTTCCCTGCTCCCGTCCTCTTCGCAGCGGTCGCAGGTCCCGCACCAGGACGGGGCATCCTCGCCGAAGTAGTTCAGGAGCCAGTGGCGGCGGCAGCCGTCCGTCTCCGCGTAGCCCCGGGCCATCTCGATGCGGGAGGCGTCGACGCGCTGCCGGGACTCCTCCTCGGCGCGCGCCCGGCTGACCGCGTCCCCGGAGCCGACGCCGCCCGACGCGCGGTACCCGGACCGCCCCGCGTGCACGCTCCCGCTGTGCACGAGCAGGTTCAGGATGCGGGACTGGGCGCGCGGCGACAGGCCGGTGCGCTCCCGGAGGGTGGCCGCCCGGGCCGGACCCAGAGCCCGGACGGCCTCGAACACGCTCGCCACCTGGTCCTCGGGCACGTGGCCGCCGGCGAAGAACCGCTTGAGCCCCAGGTCTTCGGGCCGGTAGTGCAGGACCGCGAGGGCAGCCCCGCCGTCCCTGCCCGCGCGCCCGATCTCCTGGTAGTAGCTGTCCAGGGAGTCCGGGATGTCGGCGTGGACCACGAACCGGACGTCGGGCTTGTCGATCCCCATCCCGAACGCGGTCGTGGCCACGACGACGTCGAGCTGCTCCCCCGGGCTCCCCTCGAGGAACCGGGCGTGGACCGATGCGCGGTCTGCGGCCCGGAGGCCGGAATGGTAGGCGGCCGCGGCCAGCCCTTTGCCGGCGAGCGCTGCGGCGAGCTCCTCGCTCTCCCTCCGGGTGGCGACGTACACGAGGCCGGGGCCGTCGAGCGAGGCGACCTGGCTGAGCACGGCGGCGCGCTTGCCGTCCTCGCTCTCGTGCCGCTGGACCCGCAGCTCGATCTCGGGCCGGTCGAAGCTCTGGACGAGGACCAGCGGGTCGGCCAGGCCGAGCCTCTCGACGATCTCGGCGCGCGTGTGGGGCGAGGCGGTGGCCGTGAGGGCGATCGCGGGCGGGCTGCCCAGGCGGCGGCGCACGTCCTGGAGCACGAGGTAGTCGGGACGGAAGTCGTGTCCCCACGCCGAGACGCAGTGGGCCTCGTCCACGACGAACAGCCTCGGCTCCAGCTCGGCGAGGCGCGAGACCGTCTCCTCGCGCGCGAGCTGCTCCGGCGCCAGGAACACGAAGCGGGCCGTGCCGGCGGCGAGGGCCTCCCACGCGGCCCGTTCAGCCGGTGCCCGCACCGTCGAGTTGAGCACGACGGCGGTGCCGTCGCCGAGCGCGGCGTCGAGGGCCTGGGCCTGATCCGCCTGCAGCGCGACCAGCGGGCTGACCACCACGGTCACGCCCGGCAGCACCGCTCCGGGCACCTGGTAGATCGCCGACTTGCCGTGCCCCGTGGGCATCACGGCCAGGACGTCGCGGCCCTCCGCCGCCGCCCGGACGGCCTCGAACTGGCCCTCCCGCCACGTCTCGATGCCGAAGGCTTCGCGGGCGATGCGCCGCAGCGCGCCGGTCGTGTCTTCCATCCATCCGCCCTACCCGACGCGGGGTCAGGGGAAACGCCGGCGCCCGGCGTGAGACGATGCCGCAGGAGCGGACGCGGCCGGACGAGGGCCGCCCGCAACTGCAGCCTAGGAGGACCATGCTCGCCATCGTCATGGACGACATCGCAGGACCGCTCGCCGTGCGCGAGGTCGCAGAGCCCGAGGTGCCGGAGGGCGGGGTCGTCGTCGCGGTGGCAGCCACCGGGCTGTGCCGCAGCGACTGGCACGCGTGGGCCGGGCACGACGACGTCGCGCTCCCCCACGTCCCCGGGCACGAGTTCGCCGGTGTCATCGCCGCGGTGGGCCCGGGCGTCACGACGTGGACGGTCGGCGACCGCGTCACCGCCCCGTTCGTCGAGGGCTGCGGGACCTGCGAATGGTGTCTGTCCGGCAACGCCCAGGTCTGCCCCGACCAGGAGCAGCCGGGCTTCACGCACTGGGGGTCCTTCGCTGAGCGCGTCGTCGTGCACGCGGCGGACACCAACCTCGTCGCCATCCCCGAGGGCGTGGACTTCGAGGCGGCGGCGAGCCTCGGCTGCCGGTTCGCGACGGCGTTCCGGGCGCTCACCAGCCGGGCACACCTCGCCGCCGGCGAATGGCTGACCGTGGTGGGGGCCGGCGGCGTCGGCCTCAGCGCGGTCATGATCGCGAAGGCCCTCGGCGCCCACGTCATCGCCGTCGACCGGAACGCCGGAGCGCTCGCCGCGGCCACGGCCCTCGGCGCGGACCACGTCCTCCTCGCGGACGGCTCCGACGTCCCGGCCAGGGTGGCGGCCCTCACCCACGGCGGGAGCCAGGTCTCCGTCGACGCCGTCGGCAGCGAGCAGACCTGCGCGGATGCCCTCCTGAGCCTGCGCCGCCGGGGCCGGCACGTGCAGATCGGCCTCCTGCCCCCGGTGGGAGGCGACCCGCGCGTGCCCATGGCGCGGGTGATCGCCTGGGAGCTCGATGTGTTCGGCAGCCACGGCATGGCCGCCGCCGACTACCCGGCGATGCTCGACCTGATCGCCTCGGGAGCGCTGCGCCCGCAGGAGCTCATCGAGCGGGTCATCGGTTTCGACGAGGCCGCCGCCCTGCTGCCCGTCTTCGACTGGGCGGACGTCGCGGGCATCACGATGATCCGTCCGGGCCGAGGCTCTTTGTAGCCACCCGCCAACGCCCGGCGCCGTGCCATCGTGGGCCGCCTACAAAACGGGGCGGGTGCCCGCTCCGTACCCTTCTGACAGAGCCAGTCACTGCCAGGAGGAACGATGAGCCATCAGAGGACCTGGGCGCCGCACCCGCAGCGGGCCGGAGAGGGCAGCCCCCGCGTCCCGCAGAAGCTGTGGGACTCCCAGTCGCTGGCCCTCGTCGCCGTGTTCGCCGCCCTCATCGCCGCCTCAGCGATCGTCCCGGGCATCCCCGTCGGGAGCTTCGGCGTGCCCATCACGCTCCAGACGCTCGCCGTCATGCTCACCGGCCTCGTGCTGGGCGGCGCCCGGGCAGCCGCCGCGGTGGCCCTCTACCTCGTGGTCGCCTTCGCGGGCCTGCCGATCTTCTCCGGCGGCCGCGCCGGCCTGCAGGTCCTCGCCGGCGGGTCCGCCGGGTACATCATCGGGTTCCTCCTCGCCGCCCTCCTTGTGGGCATCGCCGCGCAGCTGATCATCCGAAGGCTGCCGGCCAGGCGCCGGGCGGTGTGGTTCTTCCTCGCCGCCACGGTGGTCTCGGTGGTGGCGGTGCACACGCTCGGTGCGCTGGGCATGGTGGTCAACCTCAAGCTGTCCTGGCCGGCGGCGTTCGCCGCCGACCTCGTCTACTATCCCGGCGACATCCTCAAGAACGCCGTGGCGGCGGTGGCGGCGGTCGCCGTGCACCGGGCCTTCCCCGATGTCCTCGTGCGGCGCGTGAAGTGACCGCGATGTCGACCCAGCACGCAGGCCACGGCACTCACGGCGGGATCGGGCTCGCGGACGTGGGCGTCGTCGTGCCCGTCGACGATCCGCAGCCCGGCGCTCCCGCCCAGAAGGTCCTCCTCCACGGCATCGACCTGGTGCTCACCGAGCCGCGCATCGCCGTGATCGGGGCCAACGGCTCCGGCAAGTCCACCCTCCTGCGCCTGCTCAACGGACTCGTCGCGCCCAGCTCGGGGTCCGTCGCGGTGCACGGCCTGGACACCGTCCGCGAGGTCCGTGCCGTGCGCCAGCGGGTCGGGTTCGTGTTCACTGACCCGCTCTCGCAGCTCGTCATGCCCACGGGGCGGGAGGACGTCGAACTCTCGCTGCGGCGCCGTCATCCCGGGCGGGCCGAGCGCGCCCGCGCCGCCCAGGCGGTGCTGGACCGGTTCGGCCTGGGTCCGCTCGCGGACCAGAGCGTGCACGAGCTCTCCGGCGGCGAGCGCCAGCTGATGGCGCTCGCCGCGGTGCTGGCGGTCGGGCCCGAGGTGCTCGTGCTCGATGAGCCCTCGACCCTGCTCGACCTGCGCAACCGCGAGCTGCTGCGGCGGACCCTGGCCTCCCTCCGCGAGCAGGTCATCCTTTCGACCCACGACCTCGATCTGGCGGCGGACGCCGACCGCGTGCTCGTGGTCGAGGACGGGGGCATCGCGTTCGACGGCGACCCGGCGGCCGCCGTTGCCTTCTACCGGCAGCTGTGCCTCGACCAACCGGCCCGGCCCGCGCGGGGGCACGCCTGATGCGCCGCCCCGCGGCCGGGCTGCTCGCCGGCTACGTCCACGGCGACTCGTGGCTGCACCGCACCCCGCTGTGGGCCAAGTTCGCCGGCGTGGTGGCGGCCGGCGCGGCGAGCTTCGTCCTGCTGGACTGGCGCGCCTCCTGCGCCGCGCTGGGCGCCGTGGTGCTCGCCTGGCTCTCGGCCGGCCTCGGCGTCCGCAGGCTCGCTGCCTCCTGGAGGCTCGTGCTGCCCCTCGCCGTCGTGCTCTTCGCGTTCCAGTGGTGGCAGCAGGGTCCGGCGGCGGCCGGCCGGATCGTGGCGAACCTCCTCCTGTGCTTCGTGGCGGCGGGCCTGCTCACCGCCACGGTGCCGCTCCAAGACCTGCTCGACGCCGTCGCCTCCCTCGCGCGGCCGTTCCGGCGCCTGGGTGCCGACCCCGAGAGGTTCGCCCTCGCGATCGCCATCATGGTGCGCAGCATCCCCGTCCTCGCCGGATCGTTCGCGGAGGTGGGCGACGCCGCCCGCGCCCGCGGCCTCGAGCGCAGCGTGCGCGCGCGGACCGTGCCGGTGGTGCTGGCCGCCGTGGCCTACGCCCGGCGCACCGGAGACGCCCTGGCGGCCCGGGGACTCGGCGACGACTGAGCCGCCGGGGATCGGCCGGGGCGACCGGGCCGGTCAGGGAGTGCGCACGGTCGCGAACAGTGCGGCGGTGCCGATGCCCCCGGCGGAGCTGATCATCGCGAGGCAGAGCGACCCGGCGGGCAGCCGCTGGGCCCGGGTGAGGAGCCGGACCACCGAGACCGCGCCCGAGGCCCCGTAGGCGTGTCCGAGGGCGAGCGCGCCGCCCTCGGTGTTGAGCACCCGGTCCAGGTCCTCCCCCGCCAGCCCGAGCCGGTCCGTGCACGCGAGGACCTGTCCCGCGAAGGCCTCGTTGAACTCGATCGCGGAGACCTCGCCGGCGGGCACGCCGTGCCGGGCCAGGAGCCGCTCGGCCGCTGCCGCCGCACCGAGCCCGAGGCGGCGCGGATCCACCCCCACGGTCTCGGCGCCGAGGAAGGCCAGGGCCGCGCAGCCCGGGCGGGGCGCAAGTCCGGAACCGGGGCCGGCCACGAGCGTGGCCGCGGCGCCGTCGGCGTCGGAGCACGAGTTGCCGGCCGTCACCGTGCCGCCCGGCACGAACGCCGCCGGGAACCGGGCGAGCAGCCGCGCGTCGAGCCGGGCGCGCGGGCCGTTGTCCGCGGTGACCCAGTCCTCGGCGCCGGGAGCGCGGACGGCGACCAGTTCGCCGTCGAACGCGCCGGATGCCGCGGCCCCCAGCGCGCGGGCGTGGCTGCGCAGCGCGAAGGCGTCCTGGCGCTCGCGGCTGACGCCGGCCTCGCGGGCCACCGTCTCCGCGGCGAACCCCATGTCGGGGTCGGTGGGCTCGGCGGCGCCCGCCACCGAGGGGGCATGCTGGGCGCGGCGGTAGAACTCGAGGGAGCCGTCCGGGCGCCGCCGCCCGCGCACCGGGGCGGTGCTGACCGACTCCGCTCCCCCGGCGAGGTACGCCGCGCCCGCACCGGCCTGCACGAGACGGCAGGCGAGCACGATCGCGTCGAGGCCCGAGCCGCACTGCCGGTCCACGGTGATGCCGGGGAGCCGCTCGGGCAGGCCGGCCGTGAGCGCGGCGAGGCGGGCCAGGTTGCCCCCGCCGCCGGCGGCGTTGCCGATCACGATGTCGGCGACGTCCTCGGCGGACCCGCCGGCCCTGTCCGCGAGAGCGGACAGGACGGGGGCAAGGAGCTCGTGGACCGGCACCCCGGCGAAGAGCGTCCCGGCGCGGGCCAGCGGGGTCCGCAGGCCCTCGAGGACGAGCGGCGCCCCCTCCGGGCTAGGCCAGGCGGCGGGCACGCGGGTCCCCCTCGAGCACCCATCGCTGGAACTCGGTCCTGGAGAGCTTGCCGCGCTCGGTGACGGGCAGCTCCTCCAGCTCGACGTACTCGAGCGGCCGCTTCGCCGGCGCAAGCCGTCCTTCGAGGCCCGCGCGGAGCTGGAGCTGGCACATGCCAGCGTGGGCGGGCACGATTCCCGCGACGATCCGCTGGCCGCGCACGTCGTCGGGGATCCCCGCGACGACGACCTCCGCGACGCCCGGGATCATGGCCAGCGCGGCCTCGACCTCGTGCGGGTACACGTTGTGGCCGCCGGTGTTGACCATGTCCTGGGTGCGGCCGAGGACATGGAGCTCGCCGTCGGCGAGGAAGCCCTGGTCACGCACCGTGCACCAGTCGCCGAGCCGGGTGAACGCCTTCCCGTCGTCGCCCCACACGTAGCCGTCGGAGACGAGGGGGCTGCGCACGCAGATGTTGCCGGTCTGCCCGTCGGGGACGGGCGCGCCCGCGTCGTCGAGGATGGCCAGCTCGACGCCTTCGAAGGTGCGGCCGACGCCGGTCCCCACCTCGGTCCCGGCCGTGCCCGGATCGTGGCGGCTCGAGGCGACGAAGCTGAGCTCGGAGGCGCCGTAGTACTCCCAGACGACCGCCCGGGGTGCCCAGCGCCGCACCGCCTCGAGGGTGCGGCGGTCGAGCTTCTGGCCCGAGCACACCACGGCGCTCACCCCGCTCGCGTCGACGTCCCCGGCCACGCCGCGTTCGGCGAGGACGCGGAGCATGGTCGGCACGAGCACCAGGCGCGTGATGCCGCGCAGGGTGACCTCGGCGTGCGCGTCCCCCACGTCGAACCCGGGCAGCGTGTGGAACGCCGCTCCGGCCCAGAGGCATTCGGAGAGCGTGTAGAGGTTCAGGCTCGCCGAGAGCGGGCCGGGGGCGAGGACGCGATCAGCGGGAGTGAGTCCGAACGCCGCGGCCGACGCCGCGAAGGAGCGCGCCCAGGAGGCGCGGGAGCGGCTGAAGCCCTTCGGCACGCTCGTTGTGCCCGAGGTGAGGCCCACGAGGAAGGTCGAGGCGCCGCTGCCGTCCGCGAGCTCGGCGGGCTCCAGGCGTCTCCCGGCGGGCGCACCCCAGCGGGCGGCCAGGCGCTCCTCGACGTCCCGGGCCAGCTCGTCGGGCCAGGCCGGGTCGAGGACGGCGCACTCGCGCTCTCCGGCGACCCCGGCCGCCCAGCGCACGGCGAAGTCCACGCTGTTGGGCGCCCGGAGCACCCCGGTGGGATCGCCCGAGGCGGCGAGCGCCGCGGCGGCGTCGTGCAGCTGCGCCCACGAGAGCCGTTCGCGCCCGCAGACGACCGCGGGCTCATGCGGCTTCTCGGCGGCCCACCGCGCGAGCCGGTCCAGAAAGGGCATGGGGGAATTCTATCGGCGCGCCGCCGGCGTCTCCCCGGTGCGCCCGCGATCATGACGCGACGGCTAGCGTGGGTCCATGAGCTTCAACGATGGCAGCCAGCTGGACCCGTCGCAGGTCGAGGACCGGCGCGGCGGCGGAGGGCTGGGCCGGGGGCCGCTGATCGGCGGCGGCGTGGGCGGGGCCCTCCTCGTGCTCGCGCTGACGCTCCTCGGGGTGAATCCTGGGCTCCTCGGCGACCTCACGGGCAGCTCCGGGCAGTCCGGGACCGCCACCGGCCAGGCCAGCGCCGGGACGAGCCAGTGCCGCACCGGAGCCGACGCCGCGCAGCGGCTCGACTGCCGCATCGTCGGGACGGTCAACAGCGTCAACGCCTTCTGGGCGGGCTACCTGCCGTCGCAGGGCGTCCGCTACACCCGGCCCAAGGCGGTCGTGTTCACCGGGCAGACCTCGACCGCGTGCGGGCCCGCGACGACGGCCGTCGGCCCGTTCTACTGCTCCGGGGACGTCACCGCGTACTTCGACCCGGGCTTCTTCGACGAGCTCGTGACCCGGTTCGGATCCTCGGGAGGGCCGCTGGCCCAGGAGTACGTGGTGGCCCACGAGTTCGGCCACCACGTCCAGGACCTCGTCGGCACCCTCGGCTACGCCCAGAGGGACCCGCAGGGCCCGGAGTCCGGGAGCGTGCGCGTGGAGCTCCAGGCGGACTGCCTCGCCGGCATGTGGGCGCACTATGCGAGCACCACCGACGACCCGGCCACGGGGAAGCCGTACCTGCAGCCGATCACCCAGAAGGACGTCCAGGACGCGCTCTCTGCCGCGGCCTCGGTGGGCGACGACCGGATCCAGAAGTCCGCGACCGGGCGCGTGGATCCCGAGAGCTACACGCACGGCACGAGCCAGCAGCGCCAGACGTGGTTCATGCGCGGCTTCAGCGGCGGGGACCTCAAGCAGTGCAACACCCTCACCGGCCGCGTCTAGCGTGCTCGCCGCGCCTGCCGCACGCACGACGGCAGCCGGGGGGCGGGCCGGGGGGGGGCGGCCCGCCGCCCGCGGGGGCGCGCGGGGGCCCCCGCCCCCCGGCGCGGGGTGTGGTTTCCGCGGGGGGGCCGCGGGGGGCGGCCCGGGAGGGGGGGGCCCCCCCGGTGGCGCCCCCCGGGGCGCCC